>DASRJW010000054.1 GCA_035649275.1 Candidatus Krumholzibacteriia bacterium | reverse complement strand
GTTGAAACGGCTGGCGCCGGCGTTGAAATTGGTGCGTTCCCCTTTTCCTGCCTCGGGAGTCCCAGCCACCGGAATCGAGTTGGTGAGGAAGCGGTCCTCCGACCCCAGGGGTCCCATGGTGAACACGGCCGCGAAGCGAATGCGGGTGCCGAACTTGATGGCGGCGTTGGTGCGGGGGATGCGGATGCTCCCGGGGAAATCACCGGCGGAGACGACGTCCGGCGGCAGCTCCGGAACCCGCTTCGCCTCCTCCTCCACGGCCTTGAGGCGTTCTTCCAGGGCCCGCGTCGCCTCGAGGCTCGGGATCTGCTGCTCGAACTCGTCGAGGCGGCGTTGCACGTCGAGGAGCTGCTGCTGTGTCGCGGCGAGAGATGCGCTGAGCTTCACATAGTTGCTGTCTCGCGCTGCGATGGCGGTCTGCAGCATGGAGATCTGCTGTTGCAAGGTGACGATCTGCTGCCGCATCTCGTCCGGGATCATGGCCGGTGACGCCTGGTCGCTCGCTGCCGCGTCCCGGGGTCGAGCGGAAGGGCTCGCAGCGCTGCTGGCGTTGCGGCTCGCCGTGCTGTCCGCCGGGTTGTCGGTCCTGTTGTCCACGGCGGCTGCGAGGGCGCTCGCGCCAACCACGAGAACCAGTGCGCACAAGAGGAAGGCGGCCGGAGGCCGCGACGATACCCTCGCACTGGCCCTTCGCTCGCGAACCACGCCGCGCTCCTTCGCTCGCAAGCGCGGGAACGGCGGCCGGTCGGCCGCTACCGCCCGCACCGCACCCGTCTCGAGTCGATTCGAAGCCGTGCCGCACCCGGGGGCGGAGTCTAGCATCCGCGGAGCGCGAGCCGAGGAGGTCCGTGGCTCGACGGTCATCACCGCGCTCGAGCGTCTTCCTCCGGAGGGCGGCGATGCCGGAAGGCGCGCCAGAGCGCCAGGTCGTACGCCACTTTGAGGCCCGCGCCGATGTAGAGCGGGGCAGCGAGCGCGGTGCCGGCCATGAGACCGCCGGTGAGCACGGGACCGACGGCCCAGCCGGCCATGCGAACGATGTTCGTGACGCCGGATGCCGCGGTGCGCTCCTCCGAACGCACCATGGCCATCACGTAAGACTGCCGCGTCGGCACGTCCATCTCGACGAGCGCCTCGCGCAACAGGAAGAGCGCCGCGGCCACGGGAAAGCTCGGCGCGAAGGCCACCGTCACCAGGAGGAGGCTGGACGGGATGTGGGTGAACACCATCGTGCGCACGAGACCGATGCGCTGCGACAACCATGCCGCACCGAGATGGGAGAAAGCGTTGAGCACGCGCGCGGCGGCGAAGAGAACGCCGATGGCGAGGGCACTCGCCGCGTAGCGCTCGAAAAAATAGTACGTGAGGAGCGCCGAGGTGAGGAACCCGCCGGCGACGCTGTCCACGGCGAAGAGGGCCGAGATGTGCCAGAGGATGCGCCGTGTTGCCGGTGTCAGCGGGCTCCGCGCTCCGGCCCGCGGCGCTTCGGCCGCCGGCGACAGACGGCTGTAGAAAACCACGCCCAGGGCCAAGGCGGCAGGGTACACCAGCAGCACCGTCCGCACCGCCTCCAGCGTGCCCATGGACGCTTGCTTCTCCAGCACCGTCACCAGACCGGCCACGAGTCCACCGAGGGCGTGACCGATATCCTGGAGCACGTTGTACCAGGCGAAGACCTTCGTTCGTTCTCCGGCGCCCACGGTCGCCGGCAGCGCCGCTTGTTCCAGCACCAGACCGGCACCGCGGTCACGGCCCATGCCGTTCAAGCCGCCGGCGAAAGCGGCGACAGCCAGGAGGCGCCAGTCGCTGAGCAATGCGGCGACGAGACCTCCGAGCGCGCTCACCGACGCTGAGAGGATCAGGAAACGCCGCCGGCCGAAGCGATCGGCGACGAGCGTAGCGAACAGCGCGGCGACCGCCACTCCCGCCAGACCGAGTGTGATGATCAGGCCGCTGCGGCGCAGATCGACGCCGAGCGCTGGCAGGTAGATGCCGAGGAGGATGCCGAGGGCCCCGGTCGCGACGGCGCGGACGAAGGAGGCGGCGAGGAGCCAGCGCCGATCGGCGCTGCCGCTGGGTGTCGCTGGACGGTCGTGGATGCGAACCGCCTACGTGCTTTTCTTCCGGGTGCCGCCTTCGTGCTCGGCGACGAGCGTCTCGATCTCGCCATCCGTGAGCACGCGGGGTGATTCCTTGGCCGCCTTCAGGATGCGCTCGACCAGCTCCGGCGAACTCTTGTAGCCGTGGGACTCGAGCCAGTAGTCCACGTTGGAACGACCCGACATGTAGCCGATCTCGAGCTCTTGCTTCTCCCCCACCATGGCCGCCGGGACGCCGCTGTAGACGCGGTCGGCGAGCCAGCGGTCCCCTTTCCGCAGCGCCTTGACGATGGCAGCCGCATGCACGCCTGTGGCGGTGCGGAAGGCATCCTCACCGAAAACCGGATAGTTGCGCGGCACCGGCACCCCGGTGCCCTCCGACACCAGATGCACGTACTCCGACAGCTTCTCCAAGGACCCGCGGAAGATGCCCTCCAGGGCCAGGTTCACCATGAGCTGGTCCATGGGCGTGTTGCCGCAGCGCTCGCCGATTCCCATCCCCGTGGCGTGCACGCGGTCCACCCCCGAGGCGATCGCCATCATCGTGTTCGGGATCGCGAGCCCACGGTCGGAGTGGCCGTGCCAATCGATCTTCACTGCGGGATCCACCTCGTCGACCACGGCGCGCACGTGGTGCAGGACGAAACGCACGCCGATGGGCGTCGCATGCCCCACTGTGTCGCAGACACAGATCCGCTTGGCGCCGGCGCGGATGGCCGTCTGGTACAACTGCCGCACCGTGTCCGGGTGCGCCCGCGTGGTGTCTTCGGTCACGTACATCACCGGCAGGCCGCGCTGCACGGCGAAACTCACCGCCTCCTCCGTCAGCCGCAGCAGTCGCTCCAGGCTCCAGTCCTCCACGTACTGCCGGATGGGCGACGAACCGATGAAGGTGGCGGCTTCGATGGGCCGGCCGGCGCGCTCGGAGATCTCCAGCAGTGCTTCGATGTCGGAGATCACGGTGCGCACGGCGCAGTTCGGGCGGATGCGCATGTTGTGGGCGATGATCTCCCGCAACAGCGTTTCGATGTGCTCCACCGCATTCACTCCCGCCCCGGGCAGACCGAGGTCCACCCCGGCGATGCCCAGCTCCTCCATGAGGTGGAGGAGCCGGATCTTCTGTGGCAACTCGGGGTCGCGCACCGAAGGGCTCTGCAGGCCATCGCGCAGCGTCTCGTCGTTGAGCTCGAGGTCCGGTTTGTGGCGGAACTCGAAGCCCTCCAGCCGGTTCCAGTCGAAGATGAGGGCTGAATGGGGCGTGGCGGCCATTCCAGGACTCCCTCTCGCAGAGGCGGTCGAAGCGGCGGCAGAAGCGATGGCGGGTAGCGGACCGCGCGGGACCAAGGCCCCAGGCGGCGGCGAGACACCCGCCACACAGGCGGATCGGCAGCGGACTCAATCGACTGCCGGAGACGCTTTTGCAGTGTTCTCCCCGGCGTGGGACGTGTCAAGGGAGGGGAACGCGTGCCCGTCTCGGGCATTCCCTGGCCCGACCTCGGGATTCACCCCGTGCGCATTTCGTGGCTTGCACGGCTCGTGCGCGCGAGTGAACGCTGAATCCGCTGCAGAAGCTTGCTGGACGTGGATTCCCTCGCGGCGTATCGAAATGTTTCACCGCGTAACGTGTTCGTGGCCCTCCGACGCGCCCAGAGCGCCACCGTGGCCAAGGGCCTCGATACCGCCATGAAACCGTTTCCATGTTGACTTCCGAGGCTCCCGCACCTACTCTCGGGCTGCTTCCCATTGCAGTTCCTACCGACCGACGTAGTTCTGCAACTTGTCCTCTATATGCCCTCATCTCAGCGCAGGCCGAAAGGCCTGCGCGCGCTTTCGGCCTCGCCGCAAGGAGCACTCTTCGGGGTCAAGCGCGCCGGCGTCGCCACCATTGCAGCGGGCTCGGTCCGGCGTCGAAGCGAACGAGGAGGAGGGCGGCGACGAGAAACCCCAGGTCGCGCAGCGCCGCCCAGACGAGGGTGGACGCGCCTGCCGCATGTTCACCGACTTCGAAGCAGCCACAGGAGATGCTGAGACCCCGCCCCGCCGCCGAGACGAGGGCGATCATGAACACCACCATGAGTCCCGCCATGAGCAGAGCGCTGGCGCGGCTCCACAAGCCCAGTCCGAGGCAAAGGCCGATGATCAGCTCGAGCCAGGGCAGGAAGAGAGCCAGCGCGTTCACCCCCCAGGCTGGGAGGATCTGGTAGTTGTGCACCGCGAGGGCGAAGAGATCGGGAGCGGCGATCTTCGGCAGCGCCGCGCCGATGAAGACGGCCGCCATGCCGAGCCGAAGTAGGAACAGGCCCACAGCAACGACGCGCTGCCCGCGCCCGGCAGCGGCTGCCCGCGTTGCCAGCGTATCGGTGCCCGCGCTCTGCATCGCTCCCCTTCACTCCATCGGCAAGCGCTCGTCCTGCCAGGCTTCCCAACCGCCTTCGAGGACGCGCGCCTTGTAGCCGCGCTCGCTCAGGTACTTCGCCACCCGCACCGCCGACATCGTGTCGCCGGCGTAAACGATGAGCTCCATCTCCGGGGCGAGGAAGTCGCGCAGCTCTGCGTAGGCCCCATCCAGCGACCCCGCTGGCAGGGAGACCGCACCGAACACGTGCTGCGCCGAGAATTCCGCCGGCGTACGGGCGTCGAGGAAGAGGGTGGTCGACTGCGACTGCAAGGGCGCTGCCTCGTCGGTGCTGACGAACTCGACGTCGGGATGGCGGAAGCGTTCGGGATCCCGGCCACCCCAGTCGATGCCTTCCGAGCGCAGCGCGTTGGTGACCAGTCCAAGCAGGATGGAGACGCCGAGCAGAACCAGCACTTGTCCGGCGAGTCGGGCCATGCTGGAGCGCGCTCCCTTCGACCGCTGCTCTCGCGGCATCCGCTCAGCGCACGAGCCCCATGACGGGAACGACGAGCTCCGGCTGCGAGGTGTCGGCGGTCGTCACGGTGACCTTGGCGAGCAGGCGTCCCGAGCGCGCGTTCCCCGCCAGGCGGAGCTTCACCCGCTGGGCCCCGCCAGCGCTCGGTTCGATCTCGGCCAGCAGGCTCGGCGTGGACGAGCGCACCTGCAGGTTCTTGCCGCCTTTCACTTCGAAGGCGCCGACCTCGCTCCCGGCGGCGGCGGTTTCGAACACGACCTTGTCGGGCTGCGCCACCAGCCCACCGGGGCCGCGGCCGCGTACGGGAATCTCGATGCTCGGCCGCGAGGGGTCGCTGGTTTTCACCAGCACCTTGGTCGCGAACGGTCCCGCCGGCACCCCCGGTCGCACCTTCACCCAGATGGTGGCGCCGTGACGCTCCTCCAGCTGCAGCGGTTCGTGGGTGACCTCCAGATAGGCGGCGTCGCTCGACACCCCGAGGATTTCCATCTCCCGTTCCCGCGGGATCTTCACTTCCACCTTCAGGGACTTCTTCGTCCCCTCCGGGCCGACGCTGCCGAGGTCCAGCTCCGGCGGCAACACGGCGATGCCGGGGAGCACGACGATGTCGACATCCACCAAGAGCGTCGGATTCGCCGGGTCATTGGTGGTGATCTCGACGCCCTTGTTGATCTTGCCGACGAAATCGCTCGGATCGATGCGGACGTGGATCGTGGCGGTGCCGCCGGGAGGGACGTCCCAGAGATCGGTGCGCGCGCTCGTGCAGTAACACGTGGGCTTCAGGTCCTGGATGGCGAGCGAGGCGTCGCCCTGGTTGCGCAGAACGAAATCGTACTCCAGCACTTTCCCGGGCTCGATCTCGCCGGCATCGAGATGGTGCTCGCCTTGGACGACCGCCCGCGGCGCTGCCCAAGCACTCGACCCCGGCGCTAGCAGGAGCGCCGCGAGGAGCATGCAGAGATGGGGGCGAAGCGGGGGTCGACGGGTCACGATGCTTCCTCCGGGAACGGGTGACGGCGCCGCGGCGCTTTCACTCGCCGTCATTCCTGTGGTGTGGGTGGGCGACGTTCTCATGGATTGGTGCCCCAGATCTCGAGCTCCCGGACGAGGGCGCGGCCGGGAAGCGTCAGGCAGGCGAGCACGCCGTCAGCGACATCGGCAGCGTGCGGTTTCACGCCGGCCACGGGCTCGGGGGACGGACGCTCGGGGCCCGTGTCGATGGCGCTCGGCGATACCACGATGACCCGGATGTTGTGCCGCCGCACCTCGTACAGCAGGCTGTGTGCCAGGCCCATGATCCCGAACTTGGAGGCGCTGTAGGCGGCCATGCCGGCGTCGCCGCGTTTTCCCGAAGTGGAGGAGACGAAGACGATGCTGCCGCTCTGGCGCTCGATCATCCCGGGAAGGACCGCCCGCGTGACGAGGAAGGAGCCGGTCAGGTTCGTGGCGATGACGTTGCTCCACCTCCCGGGCTCGAGCTGGGCGACTTCGCCGCGTCCGAAGGCGGCGGCGTTGTTGATCAAGATGTCGATGGGTGCCCAATCGCGCTCCGCTGCTTCCACCATGGCCTGCACCGAAGCCGCCTCCCGCACGTCGGCGCGGAGGGCGCGGCCTCTCGCTCCGGAACGCTCCAGCTCCGCCGCCACGCTCTCGAGCAACTCCAACCGGCGCCCGCTCACCGCGACCGCGGCACCGGCTCTCCCCAACGCGAGGGCAATCTCACGGCCGATCCCGGTGCCACCTCCGGTCACCAGCGCCGTCTTTCCCTGCAGCGGCTTGTTCATACTCGAGCTTCCTTCAACGCGTTCCTACTCCCAGGTCTGCCTTGCTCAGCGGCCAGTCCTTCTCGTGTGGGTGACCGCGCGCGCCCTGCCGTACCCTGTCGTTTTGGCAGCCGCGCTCTCGCTCACCGGCTTCACGCTGCACCGCTTCCATCCGCCAGCGAGGCCCGGCGACGGTTCGAACTTCCCTGCGAAGGCAGTCTAGGGAACGGCCGCTCGAGGCTCAACCTGGTCGCGGTACGCCATTCTTGCGTACCCAGCCGGCGCAGAATCGATCCGGCGTGGGGAAGCTTCTCGTCCCGTCCAGGGCGCCCGATCGGCAGGCCAGGGGAGTCGCGGTCAGGTCGGCCCGACACCGACCGTGGTCGGTCCACCACACCGGGGGAATGGCGAGACCACCGTCTCACGCTTCGCTGGAAGTCGTCGTCGTGCCGCCGGCGCGGGAAAGGAAGAGCTCGAAGACGAGGAGCACCAGCACGAGGCCGGCGATCAGCTTGTAGAGCTCCTTGCCGTGACGGGCTTCGCGGATGTGCTGCTCCAGATGCAGCGGATCACGGAGCAAACTGGCCTCGAGACCCAGCTGTTTCGCCAGATCCCCGGGTTCGAGCTCGGTGCGGTCCGACTCGCTGGTGGAAACGTTCACGGCGCGGACGAACTCGCCGCCCGCGCCCTGGAACCTGTAGTGCCCCGGCTCTTGGGTGTTCTCGTAAGCGACGAGAGCCATCTTCCCCATGAAGCGCGCTTCCACCACTTCGTGCTGCCCCGACGGTGTGATCACCGTGAAGGTGCTCGCTCCGGCCGGGCCCTCCGCTTCCGTGCCGCTGCTGCTACCCGGGTTCGCCGCCTCGCTCCCCGGTCGGGGAGCCGTGGCGTCATGTTGGCTGGTAGCGCTGGTGCCGGCTTGCGCCAACCGGGTCTCCGTCTCCAGGCTGACTCGCCCATCGCCGCGGTCGAGCGGTACCAGCAGCTCGATGCGCTCCCCTACTTCGTAGTCGAGCTGCTGCCGGCCGGTCTCGCCGGCGAGGTAGATCATCGTGCGATGGAGCAAGGGCAGAAACATGGGAGAGAGCGCCAGCTCGCTGCCGTCCGTCCCCGCATCGAAGGCGTAGAGCATGTACTTGCCCGAGCCGTGCACGGCTTCGATGGCGGCTGGCTCGCCCCCGGCGAAGCGAAGCAGGGTCCGCGCCTCGGGCCCGGGCACGATCTCGGCGTAGCGGGTGAAGCGCACGTTCTCCAGCGCACGAAGCGCCTCGGTCTCGAAACCCGCCAGGATCCCGGTGGGGCGCAGGTCCACCAGGCTCTGGAACCCTTCGCTGCGGGTCACGATGCCGCGCACCTGGGCGGCACCCAAGCGCCGCAACATCTGGTTCGTCGCCTCCGCGGCACCGCGCTGCCCGCTCAGGAGACAGAGCCCGCCGCCTTCGGCGACGAAGCCGGTCAGCACCTGGGTCTGGCTCTCGGAGAGCTGCGCCTCCGAGGAGAGGACGACCACTTGCACGCCGTCGAGGTCTTGGCTGGAGAAACGCGGCGCCTCGACTTCGGCGAGGGCAATGGGTGACCTCCCCTGCCGCGAGGGGGCGAGCGCCCGGGAGAGGAAGAAGGCGCCGCCACCGTGCTCCGGACCGGTGAGCAGGAGCACGTGCAGCTGCGCCAGCACTGGAAGCACGAAGTGCCGTACGTCATCCGTGGGGAGCCGGTCCGCTTGCTTGCTCACACTGCCCGCCAGCTCCGCCGCCGTGTTGGCCACGAGGGTGAAGTCGTGGGTCTGTACCGCGCCGCGACCGAGGCGCAAGCTCGCCTCGCCCTTCGGCAAGCCGTCCAGCTCGAGCCGCAGCACGCAATCCGCCGGCACGTCGGAGGCATGGTTGTGCACCGACACCGAGATCTGCACCGGATCCTCGCGCAGCACCGCGCCCGGCGGCACCTGCACCTTGTCGATGCTCACGTTCACGAACGACTCGACGCGGATGGGCACCAGCGTCACCCGCACGTCGCCCTGCGCCTGGCGCAGATCGGCCCGCAGGGTCTCCTCGGGGGTGCCGACGAAATCGGAAAGGACATAGAGTTCCCGGTTCGGATTGATCGAGTCCTCGAGTTCCGCCAGCGCTTCCTCCAGCGCCGGCCGCCAATGGGTGCGGCGGTAGCTCGGCTGCAGCTCGGCCAATCGACTGCGCACCGCCTCCAGGTCGCGCACCGGAGTTTGGAACCAGCGGTGCGCCGTCTCGTCGAAGGTCATCAGGCTCACCTCGTCGCCGGGCTGCAGCTGTCCCAGGATCTGCAACGCCGCCTCGCGTGCGGCGGCGAAGGTCATGCCCTCCGGTCCTTCGCTGCGCATGCTGTAGCTGGTATCGAGGAGCAGCATCACGCTGGTGTGCGCCTGCGTCGGCACCAGCCGCGTCAGACCGCCCCGGATGGAGGGGCGCGCCATGGCCAGCGCGGTGAGCGCCACGATGAGGACGCGCAGCACCAGGAGCCAGAGCCGGCGCAGATTGAGGCTGCGCATGCGCTGCTGGTTGAGAGGCGCCAGGAAACGCAAGTCGCTGAACTCGAGGCGCTGCAAGCGGCGGCGCTGTAGCAAATGGATGATGATGGGGATGGCGGCCGCGGCGAGTCCCGCCAGGAAAATCCCGTTCAGGAAGGTGAAATTCACGCCCTCTCCTCGCCGCCCCGCGGGCCGGGCCCTGCTTGCCGGGGGCGCGCTCGGGCGCGCCGCCCCCCTCGCATCCGTCTCAGCCCAGGTGGCTGCGCTTGTTCAGATACGCCAGCAGCGCCAGATCGAACGGTGTCGATGTCGTCATCGGCACGTAGTCGATGAAGTGGTCTCGGCATTCCTTGGCGAGCCGGTGCATCCACTCTTCCACTTTCCGGCGATACTCGGACTTGATGAACCAGGGTTGGGTGCGGATCTCCCGATGCGTCTCGAGATCGACGAAACGCGCCTCCTGGGAGTAGTCGAAGGTCCGCTCCAGATCGTCCAGGACATGGAACACCAGCACCTCGTGCTGCCGATGCCGGAAGTGCTGCAAGCCTTTGAGGATCTTCTCCGGTTCGTCGAAAAGATCGGAAATGAGCACCACCAGGCCGCGACGCTTGAGCCGTTCCGCCATGGTGTGCAGCGCCACGCTGATATTGGTGCGCTCCGAGGGCTGCACTCGTTCCAGTCGGCCCAGGATCTCGTGGAGCTGCGCGCGTACCGAGCGCGCCGGCACATAGTCGCGGATCTCGTCGTCGAAGAGAACCAGCCCGGTGGCATCCTGCTGCTTCAACATGAGGAACCCCATGGCCGCAGCCAGGAGGCTCGCCCAGCGCAGCTTGCTCAGGCCTTTGCCGGCGAAGCCCATGGAAGCGCTCTTGTCCAGGAGGAGGACGCACTTGAGATTGGTCTCCTCCTCGAACACCTTCATGTAGTAACGATCGGTCTTCGCGTAGACTTTCCAATCCACGAAGCGCGGTGAATCGCCCGGCATGTACTGGCGGTACTCGGCGAACTCGACGCTGAAGCCGTGATACGGGCTGCGGTGCAGGCCCTGGATGAAGCCTTCCACCACGAGGCGCGCCCGCAGCTCCATGTTGCGCAGCTTCGAGACCACCTCGGGGTCCAGGAGACGCTGGACGCGGTCGTCCTGTACCCCGATCTTGTGCGCCTTCGGCGCCATGGGCGCTATTCCTTGATCTCGGTGAGGAGGCGTTCCACCAGCTGATCCGTGGACACACCCTCGGCCTCGGCACTGAAGTTGGTGACGATGCGATGCCGCAGCACCGCCGGCGCGATGGCCTTGATGTCCTCCACACCCGGCGTCGGCCGGCCGTGCAACACCGCGCGTGCCTTGGCGCCGAGGACGAGATGCTGCCCGGCCCGAGGCCCAGCGCCCCAGCCCACGAAGTCGTGAATGCCCTTGCCGTCGTCGCCTCCGGGACGGGTCGCCCGGGCGAGCCGCACAGCGTACTGAATGACGTGACTCGCCGCCGGTACCCGCCGTACCAGCTGCTGATAGCGCAGGATGCTGGCAGCGTCGATCACCGGCCGTGGATCCGCGACCAACGGCTTGGTGGTCTTGTCGACGATCTCCATCTCTTCCTCGAAGTTCGGATAACCCACCTTGATGTTGAACATGAAGCGGTCGAGCTGCGCTTCGGGAAGGGGGTACGTCCCTTCTTGCTCGATGGGGTTCTGAGTGGCAAGCACGAAGAACGGCAGATCGAGCTTGAACGTCTCGCCGCCCGTGGTGACCTCGTGCTCTTGCATGGCCTGCAGCAGGGCTGCCTGCGTCTTGGGCGGGGTGCGGTTGATCTCGTCGGCCAGGATGACGTTGGCGAAAACGGGTCCTCGCATGAACTTGAACACCCGGCGCCCGGTGCCCACGTCTTCCTCGAGGATCTCCGTCCCGGTGATATCGCTCGGCATGAGATCCGGGGTGAACTGGATGCGCGAGAACTGCAGCGACAGCGTCCTGGAGAGCGTCGAGATGAGCAGCGTCTTCGCCAGGCCCGGCACGCCCACCAGCAGGCAGTTGCCGCCGGAGAACAGGGCGATGAGCAGCTCCTCGATGACCGCCTTTTGCCCGATGATGACCTTGGCGATCTCGGCCTGCAGGGCGCGATGTGCCTGCGCCAGCTCCCCGACCAGCTCCTGATCTGATATTTCCCTCGTGTCGCTCAAGTCGACTCCTTCCCAGGTGCGTGGAGCGGGCGGGTGCTCCCAAGCCGCCCTCCTGTCAGCAAACCAGGCTGGGCAAGCCTAGTTCCGCCAGCGGTTCTTCCTCCCGATCTTTTTCAGGCCTCGCCGCCTCGACGGCTGAGCGCGCTCCCTCCGGCCCTCCGCCGCAACCTTTGCGGGCACCGCCTCAGAGACTCCAGACGCCGGAATCCCCATCGTGGATTCCCTCTGTTTGTGGATAACCCATGAGAAGAAAAGCGAGAACTCTGTCTCAAGACCTTGAAAAGACGCCGATTCCATCGTTTTCCACAACTTTTCTGCGGATATCAACAGGGAACAAAAGTGGGGGAACCAAAAAAGTGGGGGCGCCCCAGGGTGAGGCGCCCCCGCCATCGCTACGGGCCCAGGAAGTCCGAACGGGCCCTCTAGAGCCCTCGGGTCAGCGGCCTGCGCCGACCTTCTCCCGCATGGGCTGCTGGATGGTGCTGCCCGACGGCTTGACGGTAGTCGCCTCAGCCAAGCTGCCGCTCCCTGGCCGCAGTTCTCCCATCTTGCAGCTGCCTTCGAAGAAGACCCCCTCGTCGATGACGAGACGGTGCGTCGTGATGTCGCCTTCGATGTGCGAGCCGCTTTGCAGCTCGATCTTGTTCGTGGCGGTGATATTGCCGATCACTTTGCCACCGATGGTTGCGTTTTTCACGTGGATCTCGGCGCGCACGATGCCGGTCTTCCCTACGACCAAAGTCTCAGGGCAATTGACGACACCCTCGAACTCGGAATCGATGCGCAGGGTCCCCTCGACTTCGATGGTCCCCTTGAACTTGCACCCCTTGCCCAGGATGGAGTTGATCCGGCCCTCCTGGACGTTGGCGTCCACCTCTTTCCCGAACATTGAACGGCCTCCTTCGAGGGGTTCCTTAGCGCCGGCCGGACGGCAGCATCCGACCTCTCCTGAACTTCCTGTCAGGGCAGCTATGCAAGAGCCCTTCCAGCCCGTCCGCGGTAGGTCATGGCTGCATCCGGAAGCCAGGGTAGCACGCCCAGGCTCGTCCAGGGGAGAGTCATGGCCCCGGGGACCACGCCAGTCCTGGGGCCGCGCCTGGACGATTCTGGGCCACGAATGGCTGGGATCAGTTCAGGTACTTGCGTGGATCCACGGGGACGCCGTCCTTGTGGATCTCCAGATGCAGGTGTGGGGCGGTGCTGTTCCCCGTGCTCCCCACCGTCGCGATGGGCTGGCCCCGGGTCACCCGATCCCCTATGCGCACGCTGAGACGGCTGTTGTGTCCGTAACGAGACTCGAGACCCAAGCCGTGATCGATGATGAGGAGGTTCCCATACTCGGGATCGGTACCGGCGAAGGTCACGGTGCCGTTGCCGGCGGCGAGCACGGGAGATCCCGTGGAGGCAGCGATGTCGAGCCCCGGGTGATAGGGAGTAGCGACGGTCCCGGGGCTCGAGAAGCCGCGGGTGACTGGTCCCCGCACCGGCCAGGCTGTGGGCACCGAGCGCAGGAAATCCTCCTGCGCCATCCCCAGCTCGTCACCCCCAGCGCCGGCCAGCGTCAGCGCCTCGTCGGCTTGCAACGAGTCCAGGTGCACGCCGCGAGCTCCCATGATCGTCAGGACTTCCGTGCGGGTGCGCTCGCTCTCGGTCAATTGTTGTTCGAGAGCGCGCACTTTCTCCAGCTCCGTTTCGAGTGAGCGGATCTTCCGCTGCAGCTGCGTGTTCTCTTGCAGCGCCCCGAGCAGGCGTCCTTGCGAAAAGAAAAGCGTCACGGTGCCCGCGAAGAGGAGCAGGGTGAGCCCCGCCCCCACGGCAAGGAGCATGGTGCGGAAATGGAGAGTGAAAGTGCGCGCGCCACCCTCGGGCACCAGGATCACGGAGATGCGCTTGGCCCAGCTCCGTCGCAGCAAGCCTGAGTTCATCGCCGCCCCTTGCCCGCGCCGGCGTTCGCGGCGCTACAACAGATAGTCCACACCTGCGATCTCGAAGATCCTCTCCAGCTCGGCGAGGGTGAAGTAGTCGATCTCGATCCGGCCCGCGGAGCCATCCACTTTCCGTGCCCGGATCCGCACGCGGGTGCCGAAGCGGGCTTCCATGCGCTTCTGCAGTTGCTCGAGCGCCGGGTTCGCGGGTCGCGGCACGGGCCGTGTTCCCACCGGTCGACGCGACTGCGCCAGGTGCTCCGCTTCCCGTACGTTCAGACCTCGGTCCCGCACCAATTGCGCCACTTCGATCTGCTCCTCGAGGCTTCCGGCGGCAAGCAAGGCCCGTGCATGTCCGGCGCTGAGCTCGCCGGCTTCGATCTTCGTCTGGAGCTCCGGCGGTAAGCTCAGCAGCCGCACGGCGTTGGCGATGGCGCTGCGACTCTTGCCCAGGCGCTCCGCCAGCGCCTGCTGGGACATGCCGAACTCTTCGAGCAAGCGCTGGTACCCCAGCGCTTCGTCGATGGGATTCAGATCCTCGCGCTGCACGTTCTCGAGTAGTGCCAACTTCAGCGCTTCGCGTTCGTCGACGGATTCACGCACAACGACTGGAACGGAGTCGCGGCCCGCGAGCTTCGCCGCGCGCAGCCGGCGCTCGCCGGCGACGAGTTCGTAGCCACCGTCCACCACCCGCACCAGCACGGGCTGCAGCATGCCGTTCTCACGAATCGATTCCGCCAGCTCCTGCAGTTTCTCTTCGTCAAAGTGCCGGCGTGGTTGCATGCGATTCTTGCGAATGCGTTCGATCGCCACCTCTCGCTGCGTTGGCTCTGCCATCGGGATGGCGGCAGCAGCAGCCACGCTCGGACCTGCCACGGTGCTCTCCGTGCGGCGCGGGATCAGCGCCTCGAGACCTCGACCCAGAGCTTTCCTCGTCGTCATGCCCCCTCCACGGCTGCTGCATCACCGCGCGCGGGGCTTTCACTCCATGCTCGGTGTGCGATGATCTCGCGCGCCAGACTCATATAGCTCTCGGCTCCGCTGGATTGTGCATCGTAGTAAAGAATCGGTTTGCCGAAGCTCGGAGACTCGCTCAGCTTCACGTTTCGCGGAATCACACTGTTGTATACCTTGTTCCCGAAGTAACGACGCGCTTCTTCGGCGACTTGATTGGCAAGATTGAGCCGGCGATCGAACATTGTGAGCAACACACCTTCGATCACGAGCTGAGGATTCAAATTCTCTTGCACGAGCTCGACCGTGCGCACCAGCTGTGTGAGTCCTTCGAGTGCGTAGTACTCGCACTGGATCGGAATGAGAATGGAGTCGGCCGCAGTGAGTGTGTTGATGGTGAGAAGGCCGAGACTGGGTGGACAATCGATGAGAATGAAATCGTAAGTGTCGCGGAGCGGTTCGAGGGCGCGTTGGAGTCGCGTCTCTCGCGACAGCATCGGTACGAGTTCGATCTCGGCGCCGTGCAGTCGATCCGCCGCTGGCACGAGATCGAGGAAAGGCAGGATGTCGCGATGGACTGCGCCCGCCAACTCGGCCTCGCCAAGCAGGACCTCGTAGATGGTGATGGGCTCGTCGTGGGCGTGGACGCCGAGTCCGCTGGAGGCGTTCGCCTGCGGATCGATGTCGACGAGGAGGACGCGCCGCTCTGCCGCCGCCAAGCTCGCCGACAGGTTGATCGCGGTGGTGGTTTTGCCCACCCCGCCCTTCTGATTCGCCACCGCGATGACACGGGCGCGGCCCATGCGTCCTCCTCCCGAGCGCCCCATCCCAGTGCCCTCCAGCGAGGCTGCTCCTCGCCTTGGGTGGACTGGATCTCGGCCGGCCTCGCGTCGCCTTTATAGCCCTTCGCCGCCCTGACGGCAACGGCTTGGCTTCAAAGTTTCGCCTGCGGCAGCTCTCAATATGCAAGTAACAAATTGACATATATACAGTTGTCGAACTGCGGCTTCCCCACGTGCCTCAGACCTTGGGGAGAGGCCGCCAGAGCTCTCGGTTGGGAGAGAGTGTTTCACGTGAAACATTCCTCGCTGGAAGGAGCCCAATTTCCACCCAAGGCTCTCCATGGGAACGTGGCCCAGCTCCGACATTCGGAAGTGGAGGTGCCTCCACCACCCCAATTGAGGCTACGGGGCCGCCAGCTGAGGACGTCGCGGTGTTTCACGTGAAACACTCGGAGGATGGGTGTGGGATCCGTGGGGAGGCTGGGAACTAGCCCGCTGGGACGCGGAAAGTTTCACGTGAAACAACTGGAGACGTTTTGATATATGGGCAAAGACCACCCTGTCGTCAACTGCCAAAATGGCATGACTCGTTATCTGCGCTAGCGCCAGAGCGGGTTTGGATTAGGCGCGCTCTATGCGCTGCACCATGGACTTGCGCGCTATTGCTCAGCGGACAGGGCTTCGGCGGCTCTGGGCTCAGGAGCCCAGTTGTTTCACGTGAAACAGGCAGAATGACAGCTGGGTTTCGCAGCCACCAGCCAAGGGCGCATCCTCCTACTTCGGATGACCAGCCCCGCGACCGAGACTGGCCCTCTGGGGTGAAGCGTGGCCAACGTGGTCCCGACCCAAGTGTTTCACGTGAAACATTCTCAAGCCTGCTGGAAGGACATGAGTAAGTGAGCCAACTTCTCCAGGAGCGTTCGCGGTGGTGGTCAGGCGTTCCCCATTGTTTCACGTGAAACACCCGCTTGGCTGGAAGGGTAGAGGTGGGGTGGCCTCTCGACTCGAGCAAGGCTCCAAGGGGCCGAGGGAGGACCGAGGAAGTGTTTCACGTGAAACACTCCGTGGGGGCCTGGTGTGGCGAACGCAATTGTTTCACGTGAAACACCCGCTGGGCTGGAAGGGTAGAGCTGGGGTGGCCTCTCGACTCGAGCAAGGCTCCAAGGGGCCCAGGGGAGGACCGAGGAAGTGTTTCACGTGAAACACTCGCCGTGGGGGCTTGGTGTGGCGAACCCAATTGTTTCACGTGAAACACTTGTCGGCTCCTGGCCTCCTACGATGGGGGACGAGCCCCATTGTTTCACGTGAAACACTCCTACGATCCCCATCAATCAAGATGAAGGCATGACAGCACGGCTCTGTCTGGAATCTCCCTGGCTCTTTGCACCGTTGGATGTTTCACGTGAAACAGCGCGTGGGTGCTAGCGTTGATAGCGCAAAATTTGCGGCGCGGTGGCGCTAAGACCTACCGGAGCTGGGTCTCAATCGCAACTTTGAGACGGACGCTTGCTTCCCGGGAGGCGCCGCACAGCGAGAACATAGGATTCCTGCTCCACTGGGATGCGCTCCACTCGCTGCAGTCGACAGCCGAGCTGCGTCAGGCGCCGGCGGCTGGCATCGACTTCCGATTCATAGCCCGCGCCCTTGAAGGTCCAGAGTTCTCCCCCGTCGCGCAGAAACGGTGCGGCGAGATCCAGGGTATCGCGGAGCAGGCCGAGACCCTTCGCCGTCACCCAGTCGAAGTCGTGGCGCATGTCTGGGCGATGGTACTGCGAAGCGCGATCCACGAGAGCTTCGGCGCGAGCCCAGATCACCTTGATGCCGCGGAGGTCGAGGCTGCCGCAGACATCGGCGAGGAAGCGGGCTTTCTTCTGCGTTCCCTCCACGAGGACCGTCTCCACCTGAGGCAGGGCCAGTTTGAGGACGATGCCGGGGAAACCACCACCAGAGCCGATATCCAAGAGCCCGATCGCATCCCGGTGGGCCGAGGCGTCTCGCTCCAGGAGGCTGGCGAGGAACAGGCACTCTCTTGTGAAGCGGGCCAGGTGCACGAGCGTGTCCTTGCGCGAGACGAGATTGATTCCGCGGTTGGCGACGAGGAGTGCTTCCAAGTACTGCCGCAGCTGTGGTTCGAGAGCTGGGTTCGGCGCGGGAAGAACGGAGACCGACTCACGAACGATGGCGGCGATCGCGGCACCTGGGTCGTCACCGCTGCTCGCGGGTGGAGTGCTCATGACGGCGCATCACCCAGGCTCGATTGCTGGCGGCGGAAGCGCTCCAGATGCACGTGCAGGAGGGCGACGTCGGCGGCGCGGACACCGTCGATGCGGCTCGCTTGCCCGATCGTCCGCGGTCGCAGCGTCTCCAGCTTCTGTACCGATTCGGTGCTCAAGCCCGAGATCGCGGTAAAACTCAGCTCCTCGGGGATCACGCGCTCCTCGAGCTTGCGCGCCGCAGCCACCTCTCGTTCTTGCCGCGCCACGTAGCCGGCGTACCGCACCCGCACTTCCAGCTTCTCCAGGGACTCGGTGTCCGCGCTCCGCATCTCCGGAACCAAGGTCGCGATCGCATCGGCTCGGATGCCGAGCTTCACCAGCTTCTCCACGGTGTACGGTCCTAGTCCCGGCGCGACACCGGCCTGCTGCGCCAGAGAACGCACCGCCACTGGATCGAGACGGCGGGAGAGCAGCGCATCGAGAAGAGCTCGATCCGCCTCCATCCGCTCGCGGTGACGTCGCAACGGCGGATCCAAGAGCCCATAGCGCTCGGCGTACGGCATGAGGCGCTCGTCGGCGTTGTCGATGCGCAGCCCCAGACGAAACTCCGCCCGCGACGTGAACATGCGGTACGGCTCCACCAGCGACAGCCGCACCAGATCGTCGATGAGCACGCCGACGTAGGCCTCGGACCGCTGCAGGACAAGAGGCGGCAGGTCCAGCAGCCGCGCCGCCGCGTTGATCCCCGCCATCAGACCTTGCGCTGCAGCTTCCTCGTAGCCCGAGGTACCGTTGATCTGTCCCGCCAAGTAGAGGCCTTCGACCAGGCGTGTTTCGAGCGTGTCGCGCACCTGTCCCGAAGGGACGTAATCGTACTCCACCGCGTATCCGTAACGCGCGATGACGGCGTCCTCGAGCCCGCGGATGCGGCGCACGACCTCGTGTTGCACTTCCCGCGGCAGACTCGTGGACAACCCGTTGACGTAGATCTCCGGCGAGGTGCGTCCCTCGGGCTCGAGGAAGAGATGATGTTGCTCGCGCTCGGCGAAGCGGACGACCTTGTCTTCGATGGACGGGCAGTAGCGCGGTCCCGTCGACTGGATCTGCCCGTTGTACATCGGCGCCCGATGCAGATTGGCGCGGATGAGAGCGTGCACCTCTTCGTTCGTCGCCGCGATCCAGCACGGCACTTGCTCGAGAGTGAGCTTGCCCGTGGTGTGCGAGAAGGGGCGCGGCGGCTCGTCGCCGGGCTGCTCCGGGAAGCGCGTGACATCGACACTGTCGCGCAGCAGACGGGGTGGCGTGCCCGTCTTCAAGCGCCCGAGCTCGAAACCGAGAACGCGCAACGCCGTGGACAAGCCGAGAGCGGCGGGCTCGCCGCTGCGCCCGCCTTGCAGGCGATCGTCACCCATGTGCATGAGACCGCACAGGAAAGTTCCGGTGGTCAGAATCAGCGCGCGCGTTCCGATCTCCTCGCCCCCGGCGGTGCGGATGGCGCACAGACGCTGCCGCCCTGACGGCGTGCGCTCCACCACGAGGCTCTCGACACTGGTCTCCAGGATGTCCAGGTTCGCCTGTGCTTCGAGCACGCCGCGCATGGTGCGACTGTACTCATGCTTGTCCGCTTGCGCCCGTGGCGACCATACCGCCGGTCCCTTGCTGCGATTGAGCAGACGAAATTGGATCCCCGTGGCGTCGATGGCGCGGCCCATCTCGCCGCCCAAGGCGTCGACCTCGACCACCAAGTGCCCCTTGCCCAGTCCGCCGATGGCGGGGTTGCAGGGCATGAACGCGATGCGTTCGCGTCGCAGGGTGAGCGCTGCCGTGCGCAGCCCCATGCGGGCCGGGGCGAGCGCCGCTTCGCAGCCCGCGTGTCCCGCACCCACCACGATGACGTCGTAGTCGCGCTTCACCGATCCGACCTTTCCTTGGGGGACTGCGTCAGCCGCTGCGCTCCTACTTGCCGATACAGAAGCGAGAGAAAATGCGATCCAGGATCTCCTCGCTCACCTGTTCACCCGAGATCTCGCCGAGCGCCGCCACGGCACGCCGCAGATCCGCGGCGAGGATTTCCGGCGGTTCGCCGCCCGCGAGCGCCCGGTCGAAGTCGGCGAGAGCCGCCTGCGCGCGCAGCAAGACCTCGCGGTGCCGCTGGTTGATGGCCACGAGCGCATCATTCTGCAGCGCCAGGCGCCGCCGCGATGCGTGCTGCAGCAAGGTGTCGAGCAATGGGTCCACGCCTTCTCGCGTCTCCGCCGACACCGCCTGCACCGCGATGGTCTCGGGAATGGCGCAGCCCCGCGCCGCCAGGAAGCGCCGTGTCGCCCCGGTCTCCGCCAGCAGGTCCCGCCGCTCGTCGGGCCGCAGCAAGTCCACCTTGTTGAGCGCCACGATCACCGCGGTCCCGGCGCCCTGCACCGCTGCCGTCTCCTCCGCTTGCGGCATGCGGCCGGCATCCAGCACGAGCAGGAGCAGATCGGCTTCGCGGTGACTCTGCCGGCTGCGCTCGATCCCGATCGCCTCCACCGGATCGTTGGTCGTGGCCCGCAGACCCGCGGTGTCCTCGAGCTCCATGAGCAGGCCGCCGAGACGCAACGTTTCCCGCACCACGTCGCGGGTGGTACCGGCGTGTTCGGTCACGATCGAGCGCGGATTGCGGACGATGCAGTTGAACAGGCTGCTCTTGCCCACGTTCGGCGCTCCCGCCAGGCTGATGCGGATGCCGGAACGCAGCAGCACGCCCTCATCGGCGGTGGCGAGCAGTGCCGCGACGGCAGCGCGCGCCGTGTCGCCGCGCCGCTGCGCCTCGGCGGCGCCGATGAACTCGATGCCTTCTTCCACGAAATCGAGGCTGGCCTCGATCTCGGCCAACATGCCGAGCAGCAGCTCGCGGGTGGGGTGCAGACGCGACGAGAGCTGGCCGCGCAGCTGCTCCAGCGCCGCTCGACGCGCGGCGCGCGTTTGCGCTTCGACCAGATCGGCAACGGCTTCCGCTTGCGAGAGGTCCAGCTTGCCATTCAGGAAGGCACGGCGCGTGAACTCCCCCGGCTCCGCCAAGCGCGCACCGGCGCGCAACGCCGCATCCACCACTTCGTCCACGACCTGGGGGCTGCCATGACAGGAGAACTCCACGGTGTCCTCACCGGTGTAGCTGCGCGGCCCGCGCAGCACCAAGGCGAGGACCTCGTCCACCCGCTCGCCCTCGGCATCGACGACGAAGCCGTGATGGGCGTGGTGGCTCGGAGAGCTGGTGAGCGCTGCACCGCGGAAGAGGCGCGCACCGATGCCGATGGCATCGGCACCCGAGAGCCGGACCACCGCCAGACCTGCGGCTCCCGCGGCCGTCGCTGGAGCGACGATGGTGTCATCCAGGCTCCCGCGCACGGCGAACCTTCTTCGAGGAATCGAGGGGTCTTCCTGGCGTCTCGCGGTGAGAACATCCGCGCGCGTTGGCTCAAGCGGCGCAGCCGCCTGCGGCACTGCGCTCTTCCGTGTCGCCGCTCCTGGAAGAGGGGCTGTCCGCCTCCGCCTCGCCCAGCGCCGGAACGCCGCGGCCCGCCGGGGCGATGACGACATTGCGGTGCAAGCCGTGCCCCACCGTGTAGGTGCGCACGCCCGAAACTTTCGCCACCGCCATGTGCACCAGGCGTCGGTCCGGCGCATGCAACGGCTCGAGGTTGATCTCCCGGCCCGTGACCCGCACCTTCTCCGCCAGGACCTGCGCTTTCTCGACGAGTTGTGCCTCGCGGCGCTTGCGGTAGTCGCCCACGTCGACGACGAACTGCACGTCCTGGCCGAACTCGCGGGACGCCAGCCTCCCGAGCAGATGCTGCAGCGCCACCAGGGTCTGACCGCGCCGACCGATGAGCAGACCGTCCTGGCCCTGGGTACGGATGGTGATCTCCGTCACCCCTTCCACGACCCGGCTTTCCACGCTGACATCGAAGTCCATGGACTGCAGCAGGTCCACGACGATCTCGCGGAGATCGACGTGCCGGTGCACCAGGCGCTCGACCTGCAGTCGCGCCGGACGCCCCTTGAAGAGACCGAGGAAGCTCTTGCTGCCGCGGTCGAGGATTTCGCAGCTGACCTCAGCGCGCCTTGCCCCCAACGCGGCCAGAGCTTTCTCCAGCGCCTCGTCCACGCTGGCCCCCGTCACCTCGACTCGTTGCTGCATGCTCCTTGCCCCCTTGCGTCGCGGAAGCCGCCGGAGCGACGGCCGTCACGGCCGGCGCGAACTTGCGATTGATGGACGTTTGTTGCCACACACCCAGTAGGGAGTTCACCAGCCAGTAGAGAACCAGGCCGGAAGGCATCTTGTAGAAGATGAAGATCATGACCACCGGCATGGCCCACTTCATGATCACCTGCTGCTGCGCCGCCGCCCCCGTGGCGCCGGGCATGGTGGGGCTGATGGCGGAGCGCCACACCATGGCTGCGCCCATGAGCAACGGCAGGAGACACACCTCGCGCCCCAGCCCGGGAATCGGGAAGGGGAGGTGGAAGAGGACGTCCGGCGCCGCCAGGTTGTCGATCCACAGCAGGAACGGCGCCCCGCGCAGGTCGACGGCGCTGCGCAGCGCGCTGTAGAGAGCGAAGAGCACCGGCATCTGCACCAGCATGGGCATGCACCCGCCCATGGGGTTCACACCTTCCTGGCGCCAGAGCGCCATCATCTGGCGGTTCATCTCCTGCGGATCGTCCTTGTAGCGCCGTTTCATCTCCTGCACCACGGGCTGCAGGTTCTGCATCTTGCGCATGGACTTGAAGGATTTCTCCGTCAGGGGCCAGAAGAGCAGCTGGGTCAAGGTGGAGAGCATGAGGATGACCACGCCGTAGTTCGGGACGAACTTGTGGACGAAGTTCATCCCCCCGAGGATGAGCTTCGAGATCGGGCGCACCCAGGTCCAGCCCAGGTCGACGATCGACTCGAGACTGCGCCCGTGGTCCGAGAGCAAATCCACGTCGATCGGCCCGGCATACAGGGTGTAGATCTCCCGC
The DNA here is from genome assembly GCA_035649275.1 of Candidatus Krumholzibacteriia bacterium. NCBI lineage: Bacteria > Candidatus Krumholzibacteriota > Candidatus Krumholzibacteriia > Candidatus Krumholzibacteriia bacterium. The sequence continues at coordinate 23,548 of DASRJW010000054.1, read as the reverse complement.
GGCCCTTTCTTCCACGCCACCGGATTCGTCAGCTCGAACCCGTGCCAGTGGGCGCGGGCATCGGTGCGCAGCGTGAGCGTGCCGCCTTCCTGGGTCTGCGGCAGCAAGGCCACGGTGAAGTATTTCGTCTGCGCGCCGACCCAGTCGACCCGCCCGGTATAGCTCGTCACCTTCTCGCCCCCGCCACCGCCGAACATCCCCGCTAAGCCATGCTTGTGCACCTGGTCGTCGACGCGCGCGGTCACCTTGAAGGAGGCCCAGTCGTCCTTGTGGTTCACCTCGGTGCTGGCGAGACCGCTCGTCCATTGCAGCGTGTAGCTGCTCACCTCGGGGATGCCGGGGCCGCGCTCGAGCTCCAGCTCGAAGCCGATGTCGTATTTCGCCGGATCGAAGCTCCAGTGCTCGAGAATGGCGCCGCCATCGAGGGCGGCGCAGCGCAAGGTGAGCCGGAGCGGCGCGCCCCCTGCCGCCACTTCGAACACCCCGGTCGTTGGGAGCGGGGTCGTGACTTCGAAGCGTGACCGGGTGAGATCGATCGGCCCGCTGGGCGTGTCGAGGCGGAGGCCGAGGGCGCTGCGACCCGGGCCGGCGAGGGCGGCGGGAATGAGATCCACCTTCCCATCGTTGGCCAGGTCGAACTGCTGGAGGCGCAAGCCGGTGATCACGCCGCCGGCGGTGGCGAGGCGCACCTCGTAGACAGGCGTCCGCACCAGGATCTCCGGATCCGTCGCCGCGGCCGGGGTGAAGATCGCCGCGGCCGAGAGGGCGGTACCGGTGCCCGGAGCGACGGTGCCTTGGGCGACGGAACCCGCCGACGGCTCGGACCCCACGACGCTCGTGGGTGGCGCCACCGGAGGGGCGGCAGAGCCTGCGTCACCGCCGCCGGAGGCTTCGGTGGGGACGGGCCGGCGCTTCGGTCCCATGCGCTCCATGAAAACGAGGTTCGTTCCCAGGACGAGGGCGATGAGGAGAAAGGCCAGCTTCGTTCGTCGATCCATTCTGCTCACTCCCGGCGCCACACTGGGCGCCTCGCCTCGAGTCCCGAACGCGACGGCTCAAAGAGCTGCGGCGCGGCCGCGGATTTCATGGAACGGGATCGTACCCACCGTGAGCCCAAGGCCAGCAGCGGCACAAACGTGCCGCCGTCAACCGGGTCCCGCGCCCGAAGCCGTGACGCCTGTAGGCTTCCGCGGCGAAATCGGCGCAGCTCGGCGAGTACATGCACACCGTGGGAAGACACGGTGACAAAACCAGCTTGTAGACGCGGAGCAGGAACAGCGCGACCTGGCTCACGACGGCGCCTCTTTCCCCGACATCCCTGGCGCAGGCCGCTGCACCGCGTCGGACCTCGCGGCCGCCAGCCCTTCGAGCACCGCAGCCAAATCCCGCGCCACCGTAGCGCTCTTCTCCTGGAGAATGTGCGCGCGTGCCACCAGAACGAACCAGCCCAAAGGCAGAGGACGGGCTTCCTGGACTTGCCGGAAGGCTTCGCGCAGCAGACGCTTGGCCCGGTTCCGCTGCACTGCTCCCCCGACGATGCGGCTCGCGACGTAGGCGACCCGCCGATCGAGAGCGCTGTCCAGGTGGAAAACCACGAGCGTCTTGCTTGCTCGCTTGCGACCCTGCGAGTAGACGAGGTCGAACTGTTTGCGATTCTTCAGTGTCGGCCACGCCATCGCCGTTTCGGCGGGCTGCCCGGCGTCAGACCGTGAGCTTGCTACGCCCATGTGCTCGGCGCCGTTTCAGGACCAAGCGCCCGCCTTTGGTGGCCATCCGGCTCCTGAATCCATGCCGACGCTTCCGCCGCGTGTTGTGCGGCTGGTAAGTCCGCTTCATGAAACCCCATTCTGGGAACGAGAACGGTTCGTCCGTTCGATTTGGAAAGCTCCCTAGGCTATGTCCGGCTCCAGGGGGTGTCAAGTGTCCGTCTTGCGCCACGATACCATCGCCCGGCGCCCTTTTTCCACACACGCCCAGGTCTTCCACACCCAGAACCGTAAAAACTTTTTACGCCATCGGTTCTTCTATCTAAAGTCGTGTTGAATTGTGAATTATCGCGCGAAAAAGGAGCCGGAAATGCGCTTGCGGCTGTCAGGGTCATTTGCTAGACTGCCTCGCGCCACCGAAACGGCCCCCGCTTCGATGGTGTAAGCAGTTGCAAAATTTATAGTAAGCAGACAGTTGGCGGCCCGCTCGGGCAACCCGAGGTCAACCTGTGGACGCGCACGGAATTGCCCTCCCGGAAGGGCTCGACAGCCCCTTCTCCGACAAAGCTTTGGTGCCACAGCCCGGTAGCGTAAAGGAATTTTACGCTGGCGCTGACGCCGGTCTGCTCCACGACCCACCATCATCCCTTCTAAGCCATGAGGAGACTGACTCCGTGCCCAGGACAGAGGATGATCCCTCTCTGCAGGGACGACCGAATTCGACCCTGTGGGGGCGGATCCTCGATCGGGTGCGTGCGAAGGTGAATCCGCAGAGCTTCTCCACCTGGTTCGAGCCCACGCGCCTCGTGGAGGTCCACGAGGGTGAACTCGTCGTCGAGGGCCCGAACCAGTTCTTCGTCGATTGGCTAGCGGAACATCACCTGGAGAGGATCGAGGAAGCGGCCCTGCAGATTCTCGGGAAGCGCCCTCGGGTGACCCTCCGGATCGCCTCGGGTCCCCATGGACCCCAGCGCATCGCCCGCGCACCCGAACGGGCGGAAACGAAGCCGGCCAGGACCCCGGAGAAGCAGGCCCTGGCCCATGGCCTCGACACCCGCTACGCCTTCGCCGACTTCGTCATCGGGGCCAACTGCCAGCTCAGCTGTGCTGCCTGCCTGGCGGTGGCCGAGAAACCTGGGCGCACCTACAACCCGCTCTTCATCTATGGCGGTGTCGGCCTCGGCAAGACGCATCTCCTGCAGGCCATCGGCAACTTCGTGGTGGAGGAACACGGCCTGCGCGTCCACTACACCTCCTCCGAGACCTTCATGAACGAGCTCATCCTGGCCATCCGGCAAGGCCGGACGCTGGAGTTCAAGAACCGTTATCGCTCGGTGGATGTCCTGCTCATCGACGACATCCAGTTCCTCTCGGGCAAGGCTGGGACGCAGGAGGAGTTCTTCCATACCTTCAACCACCTGTTCTCGGCGAAGAAGCAGATCGTCATCGCCAGCGACCGGCCACCGAAGGAGATCGACTCTCTCGAGGAACGCCTGCAGTCACGCTTCGAGTGCGGGCTGATCACCGACCTGGCGCCGCCGGACTTCGAGACCCGCGTGGCGATCCTGCGCAAGAAGGTGGAGGCCCAGGGCGCCGAGGTGGCCGACGACGTCCTGCACCACATCGCTCGCGGGGTGACGAGCAACATCCGCGAGCTCGAAGGTTCGCTGGTGCGCTTGCTCGCCTTCGCCAGCCTGACCGGGCAGCCCATGACCGTGCACATGGCCGAGGAGGCTTTGCGGGGCTTCTTGCGCCCGCAGCGGCGCGAGGTACGGATCGCGACGATCCAGAAGGTCGTCGCCAACGAGTTCGGCGTCACCGTGGAGGCGCTCAAATCGAAAAGCCGGGCGCAACGCGTGGCCTTCCCGCGGCAGACCGCGGTCTATTTGACCCGTGAACTCACCGGGATTCCTCTTGTCGAAATCGGCAAGAGGTTTGGCGGACGAGACCATACGACGATTCTCCACGCCTATGGGAAGATCGCGCGGCTCGCCCGTCAGGACTCATCTCTCCAAGAACGCTTGGAGAAGATGAGGCGACTGTTGCTGTTTTCGTGACCTTACCACCTTGACAGCAACTTCCAGTCGGGGGCCGGTCTTCGGACCGGCCCCTTCGTTTGGGGAGCGCCCGGCCTTGTCCCGCTGCTGCCCTCGCTCCTGGCGCCCATCGAGGAGAAAGTGGAAAACCATTGTGCATGAGCCTGATCGAACGCCGAGAGTCTTCCACCGAATCGCACCACTGTGGACAAAAGTGACGTTTCATGCAGACACCATTCACATTCGATCGACACTCAAGCCAGCGCTGCAACCCCCTCGTACTGCGTCCACCCGGGTGGCCGGAACGTCTGAAAGAGTCGACAATCCACACCCTTTCTACTGCCGCTACTTTGCTTTCGAAAGCGAAGAAGAGCTCTCCGAACGACACTCATTGGGGAGTGTCTCGAAGACATGTTGGAGCCTCGGACGAGCGATACAACGCATTTGTAATCAACTGTTTAGATGTTCAGTGGGGTGTCGTTTTTGCTTGCAGGACAACGCTCGAGCCGCGTACCATCCGGGACGTCGGGAACCCCATGGATCGAACCTGCACTGGTTCCACTCGGTTTCCCTTCCCGTGTCCCGCCCCTCGGGCCCGCGCTGGGTGTGGCGGTACGAGGTTGGCGCGGTGGCACGTCCGCCGCACGAGCGTGCCCCGAAGCGCGGTGCGCCGCGGTTTTTTTGCTCTGCTGTCCCTCCAGCCTGGGTCCGTCCCAGCGCCAGGCGCGAGATCGCAGCGAGGAGGTAGTGATCCGTGAAGATCGTGGCGGACCAGGCGAAGCTGAGTCAGAAGATGCAAGCGGTGGGCGCCGTGGTCCCGGCCAAGACCACGTTGACTGCCCTTTCCAATGTCCTCTTGCAAGCCGAGGGCGAGCAGTTGCGGCTCACTGCCACCGACCTCGATCTGTCCTTGACGACCAGCATGCCCGCCAAGGTGGAGCAGCCCGGAGCGCTTTGCATCCAAGCCCGTCGGGCGGGCGAGATCGTCCGGGCCCTGCCCCCGGGAGAAGTGAAGATCGGTGGCAGGCCGGATGCGGTGCGCATCCAGTGCGGTAAGAGCGATTTCAAGATCCACGGCGCCGACCCGGACGAGTATCCGAAAGTGGTGGATCGCATGAAGGAGAAAGGATTCTCCATGCCCGGCAAGATGCTCAGCCGGATGATCGACCGGGTGATCCACGCGGTGTCCCAGGATCTCAGCCGTGTCGCCCTCACCGGGGTGCTCTGGGAGTTCGACAAGACCACGTTCTCCATGGTGGCCACCGACGGCAGCCGGCTCTCGAAAGCCACGGTGCCGGAGAAGCTCAGCGCGGGCACGGTGCGCGAGGTCATCGTACCCGGCAAGGCCCTGCAGCAGCTGCAGCGCCTGATGCCGGACGACGGCGAAGTGAAGGTGAGCGTGAGCGAGAACTACATTGGCTTCGACCTGGGTGATACCTTCCTGCACTCGCGGCTGCTCGAGGGGCCCTTCCCGAACTACCGGCCGGTGATCCCGACCAACAACAAGCACAAGCTCACGGTGGAACGGGAGGGCTTGACCCAGGCCACGCGCCGCGTGGCGATCCTGTCCAACACGCTAACGCACCAGATCAAGATGGCGCTCCGCAGCGACGCGATCGCCCTCAGTGTTTCCACCCCGGATCTCGGGGAAGCCCAGGAAGACGTGGTCGCTGCCTACAAAGGCCCGGAGATGGACATCGGCTTCAACGCCAACTTCCTCCTGGACATCCTCAAGTGCGTCGATTCAGCCGACGTGGAGTTCGCCCTCGATCGGGCCGATACGGCGGCGATGGTTCTGCCGGCGGCGGGGAAGGACGGCGAGGAGTTCTTCTGCCTGCTGATGCCGCTCCGCCTCGCAGACTGACGTGAGACTCGGCAGCTTGCGCACAGTCCAGTGGCGGAACCTCGAGGACAGGGAGCACCAGTTTTCCGAGGGTGTGAACGTCCTCGTCGGGGGTAACGGTCAGGGGAAGACGAACGTCATCGAGGCCGTGCACTACCTCGCCCTCGGACGCTCGCACCGAGGGGCGAGAGACGATGAGATCCTTCGCTTTGGCGGCGAGCATTTTTTCGTGCGCGGGGATGGGGAAGGGGACGCCGGGGACGTCTTCAGCATCGAGGCCGGCTTCACACCGCCCAGAGCCAAGCGGCTCAAGGTTGCCGGGCAAGCGGTGACACGGCTCACCGATCTCGCCGGTGTCCTGGCCTGCGTCTCCTTCGGTCCCGAGGACGCGGAGCTGGCCCGGGGCGCGCCGCAGCAGCGGCGGCGCTACGTCGATTACGCGCTGGCGGAGACCAGCCGCACCAGCCTGAACGCACTCGCCGAGTACCGGCGGGTGCTGCAGCAGCGTGGTGCGTGGCTCCGCGCCGCGCGGCGGCGTCCTCCCCTGGCGGGGGAACCGGACTTGCGCGTCTGGGACGAGGAGCTGGTACGGACGGGCGCGGAGGTGGTGCGCCGGCGCGCCGAGGCGCTGGTGGATCTCGCGCCCCGAGTGGAGGAATGCCACCGCCGTCTCGGCGGCGGCGAGGCGCTGTGTTTGCGCTACGCGGTGCATGCCACCGGGCGGCGCTTCCAGGTGGGGGAGGAGCTGCTGGAGTTCCTGGCGGCAGGCGGCTTGGAGGCGGCGTTCGCAGCGCGCTTGCGCGAGCGGCGGGCCGCCGAGCTCGCTCAGCGCGTCAACCTGGTGGGGCCGCACCGCGACGATGTGGAGATCGAGGTCGGGGCGCGGGATCTGCGGCGCTTCGGCTCTCAGGGCCAATGCCGGACCGCGGCGGTGGCGATGAAGATGGCGCAGGCGGACTTCATCCGCGCGCAGCGCCGGGACCGGCCGGTGGTGCTCCTGGACGATGTCTTCGCCGAGCTCGACGAGGAGCGCGCCGGCTGTCTCTGGGAGGTGGTGTGCCGCGAACACCAGACCTTCCTGGCGGTGCCGCGGCGGAGCGACCTGCGCTTCGGCGATGGGGACGCGGTGTTTCGGGTTGAGGCCGGGCGCCTTTTGCGGGAGAAGTGAGTCGCCGGCCGCTGCAGGCGGCGGGAGGACCCGTGGGCAGACGGCGCCAGCCGGGCAAGCTCGAACCGGTGGGACCGGTGGTGGGCGCGCTCTTGCAGGGGCTCGGGCTGGAGAAGCGCCTGCAGGAGTACGAGGCCGTGCACGTCTGGGAGGACGTGGTAGGCGCGGCGGTCGCGGCGCACGCCCGCGCCACGGCGATCCAGGAGGGTGTCCTCTTCGTCGAGGTGGACTCGAGCGTGTGGTTGCAGGAGCTGGGGCTCCTGCGCGAGAGCATCGTGGAGCGCCTCAACGCGCGTCTCGGCGCCGTGTGGGTGCGCCGCATCGTGCTGAGCGCGGAGCGCACGCCATCGGAGCGGGCGCTGCCGGGGCCAGAGGAAGGGTGAGAGTCGATCCATGTCGGCGGAGTACACAGCGCAAGGCATCCAGGTCCTGAAGGGGCTCGAGGCGGTCCGCAAGCGCCCGGCCATGTACATCGGCGGGACGGGAACGAACGGCTTGCACCACCTCGTGTACGAGGTGGTGGACAACGCCGTCGACGAGGCCCTGGCTGGATTCTGCGACAACATCGAGGTGACGTTGCAGGAAGACGGCAGCGTCACGGTGACCGACAACGGCCGCGGCATCCCGGTGGACATGCACCAGGAGCAGAAGAAACCCGCCCTCGAAGTCGTCATGACCATGCTGCATGCAGGCGGCAAGTTCGACAAGAAGAGCTACAAGATCTCCGGTGGACTGCACGGCGTCGGCGTCTCCGTGGTCAACGCGCTCTCCGAGTGGCTCGAAGCCGAGGTGCACCGCGATGGCGCGGTCTGGATGCAGCGCTACGCGCGGGGCACGGCGACGAGCGCAGTGGAGCGGCGGGGGGAGACCGAGCGCACCGGCACGACGGTGCGGTTCATGCCCGACCCTGAGATCTTCGAGAGCACCGAGTTCAGTTTCGACACACTCTCCCAACGACTGCGTGAGCTCGCCTTCCTCAACAACGGTGTGCGCATTTACATCGAGGACAAGCGCACGCGGAAGAAACACGAGTTCCGCTACGAAGGCGGCATCGTCGAGTTCGTCAAGCACTTGAGCCTGAACAAGACACCGTTGCACCCGGAGCCCATCTACGTGCGGGAGCGACGGGACGGCACGGAAGTCGAGATCGCGATGCAGTACAACGAAGGCTACAACGAGAACATCTTCGCCTTCGCCAACAACATCAACACCACCGAAGGCGGCACGCACCTGGTCGGCTTCAAGGCGGCGCTGACGCGGGCCATCAACGGCTACGCCCAGAAGAACAGCCTGCTGAAGAGCGACAAGACCCAGATCACCGGCGAGGATGTGCGCGAAGGCCTGACGGCGGTGCTCAGCGTCAAGCTGCCGGAGCCGCAATTCGAGGGCCAGACGAAGACGAAGCTGGGGAACAGCGAGCTCAAGGGCCTGGTGGAATCCATCCTCGCTTCCGGCCTGAACGATTTCTTGGAGGAGAACCCTCCGGTGGCGCGCCGGGTGGTGGAGAAGACCTTGGCGGCGGCGCGTTCGCGCGAGGCGGCGCGCAAGGCCCGCGAGCTGGCCCGGCGCAAATCCGCTCTCGACAGCCACTCTCTCCCGGGCAAGCTGGCGGACTGCCAGAGCCGTATTCCGGGGGAGTGCGAGATCTTCCTGGTGGAGGGCGACTCCGCCGGCGGCACGGCGAAGATGGGGCGCGACCGCGTCTTCCAGGCCATCCTGCCGTTGAAGGGCAAGATCCTCAATGTCGAGAAAGCGCGGCTCGACCGGATGCTGTCCAACGACGAGATCCGCAACATCATCACCGCCCTCGGCACGGGCATCGGCCAGGACGAGTTCGATGCCGCCAAGCTGCGCTACGACAAGATCGTCATCCTCGCCGATGCGGACGTGGACGGCGCGCACATCCGCACGCTGATCCTGACCTTCTTCTTCCGCCACATGAAACCCCTCGTCGAAACGGGCCATCTCTACATCGCCCAGCCGCCGCTGTACCGCCTCAAGAAGGGCAAAACCATCCACTACGCCTTTAGCGACGAGGAACGGGACCGGCATCTGACGGACTTCGGCCAAGGCGGGAAGGGCGTGTACGTCCAGCGTTACAAGGGGCTCGGGGAGATGAACGCCGACCAGCTGTGGGAGACGACGATGGACCCAGGCGTCCGGGTCATCCGCCAGGTGACGCTGGAGGACGCCGTGGAGGCCGACGAGATCTTCACCGTGCTCATGGGCGAAGAGGTGGAGCCGCGCCGGCGGTGGATCGAGGACAACGCCCACGAAGTGGCCAATCTCGACGTGTGACCGCCGTGGCCAGGGCCGGCGGCCGCCGCACCGCGGCCCCGACGACGAAGGAGTGGTAGCCGATGCCGGACGGACAGGAACGGAGCGAGCGCGTCGTTCCCGTGTACATCGAAGACGAGATGCGCACTTCGTATCTCGACTACTCGATGAGCGTCATCGTCTCGCGCGCGCTTCCCGACATCCGCGATGGATTGAAGCCGGTGCATCGCCGCATCCTGACGGCGATGCACGATCTGAACCTCTTCAGCGACCGGCCGTACCGCAAGTCCGCCAAGATCACCGGCGACGTCACCGCCAATTACCACCCCCATGGCACCCAGGCGGCGTACGAGACGCTGGTGCGCATGGCGCAGAACTTCTCGCTCCGCTATCCCCTGGTCGACGGACAGGGCAACTTCGGCTCCGTCGACGGCGATCCGCCGGCGGCGGAACGCTACACCGAAGCGCGCATGAGCGCCATCGCCGGCGAGATGCTGGCGGACATCGACAAGGATACCGTCGATTACGTCCCCAACTACGACAACACCCGGGAAATGCCGGTGGTGCTGCCGGCGCTGGTTCCCAATCTCCTGGTGAACGGCGCCGCCGGGATCGCCGTCGGCATGGCCACCAACATCCCACCGCACAACCTGGGCGAGATCGTGGACGCCGTGCTGGCGACGCTCGATGCTCCGGACATGGGCCTCCCCGAGCTCATGCGCCTCGTTCCCGGGCCGGACTTCCCCACCGGCGGCATCATCTTCGGCCGCGAGGGGATCCGCGAGGCCTACGCCACCGGGCGGGGCCGCATCATCGTGCGCGCCGCCGCCGAGATCGAGACCGACCCGAAGAGCGAGCGCGAGCGCATTGTCGTCACCGAAATCCCCTACCAGGTGAACAAGGCGGGGATGATCGAACGCATCGCCGACCTGGTGAAGGAAGGGAACCTGGAAGGGATCACGGATCTCCGGGACGAATCGGACCGGCGCGGCATGCGTGTGGTGATCGAGCTGAAGAAGGACGCCAACTCCACGGTGATCCTCAACAAGCTCTTCCACAGCACCCAGATGCAGATGACCTTCGGTGCCAACATGGTGGCGCTCATCGACAACAAGCCGCGCACGGTCAACCTGAAGGAGATGATCCAGCACTACATCGAGCACCGCAAGGAAGTGGTGGTGCGGCGCACGCGCTTCGATCTGCGCAAGGCGGAGGAGCGCGCTCACATCCTGGAAGGCCTGCGCATCGCGCTGGACAACATCGACGAGCTCGTCGCCCTGATCCGCTCGAGCAAGGACCCGGCCGAGGCCTCGGCGCGCATGCGGGAGCGCTTCGGTCTGAGCGAGGCGCAGGCGGCGGCGATCCTCGACATGCGCCTGCAGCGCCTCACCGGCCTCGAGCGCGACAAGATCGAAGCGGAGTACCGCGAGACCCTGGCGCTGATCGAGAAGTTGCGGGCGATCCTGGCGGATCCGCAGCAGGTGGTGGACATCATCAAGGAGGAGCTCCAGGCCCTGCGGGAGAAGTACGGCGACGCGCGCCGCACCCGCATCATGGACGCCATCATGGGCTTCGAGGCCGAGGATCTCATCGCCGACGAGGACATGGTCCTGACCATTTCCCACAACGGCTACATCAAGCGCCTGCCCATGACCACCTACCGGCAGCAGCGGCGGGGCGGGCGCGGCATCGCCGGCTTCAGCGGCCAGGAAAACGACTTCGTCGAGCACGTCTTCGTGGCCTCGACGCACAGCTACCTGCTCTTCTTCACCGACCGCGGCCGTTGCTACTGGGTGAAGGTGCACGAGGTGCCGACGGCGGGGCGCACGGCGCGCGGCAAGGCCATCGTCAACATCCTGCGCCTCAAGGACGAACGCGTCACCAGCATGATCCCGGTGCGGGATCTGCAGGAACCCGGCTTCCTGGTGTTCGCCACCCGGCGCGGCGTGGTGAAGCGCTGCGAGCTCGCCGACTTCAGCAACCCCCGGCCCTCGGGGATCATCGCCATCCACTTGCGGGAGAACGACGAGCTCGTCGGCGTGGCGCTGACCCGCGGGGACAGCCAGATCGTCCTGGCCAAGAGGTCCGGGAAGGCGGTGCGCTTCAAGGAAGGCGACGTGCGCGCCATGGGCCGCGCGGCCACCGGCGTGCGCGGTGCCACGCTGGAGTCCGAGAGCGACAGCGTCATCGGCATGGTGGCGGTGTCCCGTCCGGAGGCCCAGCTCCTCGTGGTCACCGAGAAGGGTTACGGCAAGCGCACCGCCCTCGATGCCTACCGGCTGACGGCGCGGGGCACCAAGGGTGTCATCACACTGCGGGTCACCGGGCGCAACGGTCCGCTGGTCGCCATCCGCGAAGTCGTCGACGGTGACGAACTCATGCTCATCACCAGCCGGGGGACGCTCATCCGCCTGCCGGTGTCGGGGATCTCCCAGCTCGGCCGGGCCACGCAAGGCGTGCACCTGGTGCGGCTCGGCGAGGATGACCGGGTCGTCGCGGTGGCGCACATCGCCCGGGAAGACGAAGACGTGGAAGCGCCGCGGCGGGTAGCCACGCCCGGCGTGGTCTCGCCGGAGGAGCAGCAGGCCGAGGCGGCCGCCGAAGGCGAGGACGAGGAGGTCGTGGACGACGAGGACGGCGCGGACGGGGAAGCCGAGGACATCGACGACGACGTTTGAAGTGCGCATCACGCTCCCCCGGGAGATCATGCAGCACAGACCTGGAAGCAACCGCGCGCCGGGCGGTGAGCGACGCAAGCTCCTGCACATGGACCGCGCTTCCGCCTCGACGGTGACGCGCCTCTCCAGCTACTACCGCGCCCTCGGGGAGCTCGGCAAAGAAGGCATGGACACGGTGTCCTCGGACCGCCTGGCCGAGCGCGCCGGTCTCACCTCGGCGCAGGTCCGCAAGGACCTCTCTTTTTTCGGCAACTTCGGCCGGCGCGGTCTCGGTTACAACGTCGCCAAGCTGCGCCGGAAGCTCGGCGAGATCCTCGGGCTCACCCAGCGCTGGCGCGTGGCGCTCCTCGGCGCCGGCAACCTGGGGCATGCGCTCTTCGCCTACAAGGCTTTCCAGAAGCAGGGGTTCGTGATCGAAGCGGTGTTCGACGTGGACCCCCGCAAAGTGGGACAGAAGTGGGAGGGCATCGGGATCCGCAGCATCGCCGAGCTGCAGCAGGTGGCGGCGAAGACGCCCTTCGACATCGCCATCATCGCCGTGCCCGAGAGAGCGGCGCAGGCGGTGGCGGAGGCCGCCGTCGCCGCCGGGATCCGCGGCATCCTCAACTTCGCGCCGGTGAAGCTGACCATCTCGCCGCAGGTGGCGTTGCGCGACGTCGATCTTTCCATCGCCATGGAGTCCCTGAGCTACGCTCTGGTGAAGCTCCTGCCCTGAACCATCAAGAGGGAAGCCCGTGCCGTTGCTGAGCCTGAGCCGCGCCTGCTTCGATTTCGGCCGCGAGAAGCTGCTGCGCGACGTGACCCTGGACATCGAGCCAGGAGAGAAAGCGGCGCTGGTGGGGATCAACGGCAGCGGCAAGTCCACCCTGCTCCGGCTGTTGTCGGGGCAGAGCGCGCCGGACCGTGGCGAACGTCACGTGGCCCGCCGCGCCCGCATCGTCTGCTTGCCCCAGGAGACCGCCGCCGAGGGCGAAGGCACCTTGCTGGCCTGGGTGAATGCCGCCCATGGCGATCTCGATGCGGTACGCAGCGAGAGCGAAGCGCTGCAAACGCGGCTCGAGCAGGGCGAGACTCTGGATCCCGACACCCTGGAGCGCTACGGCGACCTGCAGCACCGCTTCGAGGCTCTCGGGGGCTACGGACACGAGGCGGTGGTGCAAGCGGCATTGCACGGGGTGGGCTTCGCCGACGCGGACTTCGACAAGCCGCTCCGGGTGCTCTCCGGCGGCGAGCGGCGGCGCGCCGCGCTGGCCGCGGTGCTCGTCCAGGGCGGCGACCTGGTGCTCCTCGACGAGCCCACCAACCACCTGGATCTGGACGGGCTGGAGTGGTTGCAGGAATTCGTGCGAGCGAGCCCGAGCGCCATGCTCATCGTCTCCCACGACCGCTACTTCCTGGACCACACCGTGAGCTGCGTCTGGCACCTGTCGCGCGGCACGGTCATGCGCTGGCCAGGCAATTACTCCAAGTTCAGCGTCGATTACGAAGCCTGGGTGACGCAGGAGGAAACGGCCTACCTGCGCCAGCAGCACGAGATCCGCAAGACCGAGGATTTCATCCGCCGCAACATCGCCGGGCAGAAGACCAAGCAGGCCCAGAGCCGGCGCAAGAAGCTGGAAAAGCTGGAGCGCCTCGAGAAACCCCGGGAGGAGCGCACCCGTTTCGTGCTGCGCCTGCAGGCGCGGCGCCGCGGCGGCAACGTGGTCCTCTCGGCGCGGGGCTTGAGCAAGAGTCTGGGCGGCCGCACCCTCTTCACCGATCTCGACCTCGACTTCGCCCGGGGCGACAAGGTGGGGATCATCGGCCCCAATGGCTCGGGCAAGACCACCTTGCTCAAGATCCTCGCGCGGCGCTTGCATGCGGACGCCGGAACGGTGAAGCTCGGCTCCGAGATCGAGCTCGGCTATTTCGACCAGGAGCTGGATTTCGTCGGTGACGCACCCACCCTGATGGAGGAGATCTGGAGGGTCGATCCCTCCATGGGCGAGGAAGACATCCGCAGCTGGCTCGGTGCCTTCGGTTTCGGCGCCGAGTTCGTCGACCGGGCGGTGCGGGTGCTCTCGGGGGGCCAGCGCAGCCGGCTGGGTTTGCTGAAGCTGATGCTCATGCAGCACAATTTCCTCGTCCTCGACGAGCCGACGAACCACCTCGACCTGGACGCCATCGATCTGGTGGAGGCGGGGCTGCGCGGCTTCGCGGGCACCTTGGCTCTGGTGTCGCACGACCGGCAGCTGCTCTCCCGCGCCGTGGACAAGTTGGTGGTGCTCGCGGCGGGGAAGGTGCGGGTCTTCCACGGCGGCTACGAGGAGTACGTGCAGTCTCTGCACGGTGAGCCGCTGTGGAGCGCGATCGTGCGGCAGGAAAGCGAGCGACGGCAGCTGCAGGAGAGCGCCACCGCTCCGCCGCCCTCGACCCGCGCGGCCGCGGCGACCCCAGCGAGTCCGGTCGGCGCACCCGAGCCGGAGACACCGCGGGTGAGCAAGAACGTGCTCGCGCGCCTGCGCCGGGAGCTGGAGGAGCTGGAGGACCGCATCGTCACCTTGGAAGTGGACGTCGAGGAGCTGGAGGCCGCGCTCTCGCGCGCCGGGGAGCTGCGCGGCGAGGAGATCCAGGCGACGGCGCGGGCCCACGCCGAGAAGAAGAAGGAGCTGGCGGTGCAGTACGCGCACTGGGACCGGCTCACCGAGGAGATCGGCAGCAAGACCCGCCATTTCGAAGAGGCGACCGGCAGGAGCCGGCGCAAGCGCTGAGGGGAGCGTCGTGGGTCGCAAGCTCCGTGGCCGCAGTACCCGCCCGCGTTGGGGGGCGCAAGCGTCCGGGTTCGACACCGTGGTGGGCTGGGATCCACCGGCGCGGCGCACCGACGGCGACCACGCCGACATGGTGCCGCGGGATCGGACCTGGAGCCGGGGCCGCCTGCAAGAGCGCAGCGTCCTCGTCGGCGTGGTGCTGCCGCAGCAACGACGGGTGCAGGAGGAGCAGCATCTCGAGGAGCTGGCACAGCTGGCCCGCACCGCCGGGGCCCAGCCGCTGGAGCGCCTGCTGCAGGAGCGCAGCCAACCGGACGTGCGCACCTACGTGGGGCGCGGCAAGGTGGAGGAGATCCGCGCCGCCTGCGAGCGGCTCGAAGCCAACCTCGTCATCTTCGACGACACCTTGTCGCCCGCCCAGGCGCGCAACCTGGAAAAAGCGCTGGAGCGCAACGTCATCGATCGCTCCGAGCTCATCCTCGACATCTTCGCGCGACACGCCCGCAGTCGCGAGGCCATGCTGCAGGTCGAGCTGGCGCAGCTCGAGTACATGCGCCCGCGCCTGCGCCGGCTGTGGGACCACCTCTCGCGCCAGGACGGTGGCATCGGCACCCGCGGGCCCGGGGAAACGCAGCTCGAGGTGGACCGGCGGCGGGTGGGCGAACGCATCTCCCATCTCAAAGAGCAGCTACGCGAGCGGCGCAAGGTGGCGGCGACGCAGCGCAAGTCGCGCCAAGGGGAGTTCCGCGTCGCCCTCGTGGGGTACACCAATGCCGGCAAGTCGTCGCTCATGAACGCCCTCTGCGGCAGCGAGCTGCTGGTGGAAAACCAGCTCTTCTCGACGCTGGACGCCACGACGCGCCGCGCCCCGTTGCCGGAGGGCGCCGCGGTGCTGCTCACCGACACCGTGGGGTTCATCCGCAAGCTGCCCCACGACCTGGTGGCGAGCTTCCGCACCACGCTGTCGGAGATCAACGAAGCGGACCTGCTGTTGCACGTCGTCGACCTCACCAGCCCGGCCCTGCCGGCACACATCGACACGGTGCACGAGGTCCTCGACGGCATCCTGGAGGGCCAGCGGGACACGCTCATGGTGTTCAACAAGCTGGATGCCCTCGCGGATCCGACGCTGGTGAACGTCATGCTGCGGCATCATCCGCGGGCGCACTTCGTCTCGGCGCGCAGCGGCGCCGGCCTGCAGGAGCTGCGCCGCGCCATCCTGACTCACGAGCGCTCCCGTGTCGTCGAGGTGGAAATCGAGGTGCGGGAGCGTGCCGCCGAAGTGCTGGCCTTCTGCTACCGCGAGGGCCGGGTGCAGCAGCAGGACGTCGGGCCGCAAGGAGCACCCAGGTTGCGCGTTTCCTTCCGGGATCTGGTCTTCCGGCGCTTTACCAAGCTGCACAGCGGCGACTACCACATCCTCCATGCACCCGTGCACGGCGACGGCGCCTCGCCCGGCAATGCCGAAGGCCGTGAGCCGTGAGCGCCGCGGTCGGAGCGCCCGCGCCGGCCACCGCGCGGGCGGCAGGCGTGGCCTGGCGGCGCGGCCTGACCGCTTTCCTTCTCCTCGTCGCTGCCGGTCTCTTCGTCTTCCACGCCCGCATCTACTGGCAGTGGACCGAGGACGACGCGTTCATTTCTTACCGCTATTCCCAGAATTTCGCCCGCGGCGAAGGTCTCGTCTTCAATCCCGGTGAGCGGATCGAAGGCTATTCGAACCTTTCTTGGGTCCTCCTGGGGGCGGCGGCGTCTCGCGCCGGCCGGGACCTCGAGCACGATGCCAAGGTCGTGGGCCTCGCAGCGGGCCTCGCCGCCTTGCTGCTGTCGTGGCTCTTGGCGCGGCGTGTCGCGCCGGAGAGTGGTCTCGGCGCCTTGCTGGCGCCGTACGCCGTGGCGATGACGCCGATCCTGGTGCAGCACTCGGTGGCCGGCCTGGAGACGAGCCTCTTCGCGGCGCTGCTCGCCGGTGCGGTGCTCCTCACGGCGGAGCCGAAGGCGGGAGTGTGGCGGAGCGGTGGCCTTCTCGTGCTCTTGCTGCTGCTGCTGCTCACTCGGCCGGAGGGCGGCCTTCTCGCCGGTCTGTTGCTGGGCGCGCGAGCCTTCGTCGTGGCCCAGGAGAGCCGAGCCAAGAGTTGGCTGTGGGCGACGGCGGCGGCCTTCGCAGTCGGCGCCGCGGCCTACGTGGTGTGGCGGTGGAGCTACTTCCATGCCCTGCTGCCCAACACTTTCTACGCCAAAGCGCGTGGTGGCTTGCACGGGATCATCGATGGGGTCCAGTACACGCTGGACTTCATGCGTGACTGGGGCGGGCCTCCTTTTCTCGCGCTCGCCCTGGTGCCGCTCCTGCTGGGTCCCCGCCGGCCGGTGCTGGGTGTCGCTCTCGTTGCTCTCGTCGCCTACGAGGGCTTCGTCGTCTTGGCCGGCGGCGATTGGATGTATCACTACCGCTTCTTCGCCCACGTTCTCCCGCTGCTCGCCGGCCTGGTGACTGCGGGATGGATGCAGATCTTGTCTCTGGTGCAGCCGGGCACGCTGCGGGCCGCGGTCGTCTACGGCGCCGCGGCGCTGGTGCTGCTGGTGACATTCTTAGGCATCGGCAACACCGAGCTCAGGGTGGCGCGGGCGGTGTTGCCAGCTCTCGCCGCGCACAACTACCTGTCGCAGAACTACCAGGAGCTGGGGCTCTGGTTCGCCGAGAACACGCCGCCGGTGGCGAAGATCGCCATCAGCGACGTGGGCGCGGTGGGCTTCTACTCGGAGCGCCACATCCTCGACATGTTCGGTCTCATCGACCCGCACATCGCCCGCCTGCCCGGCCGCATGCACTACAAGGCCAACCCGCGCTACGTGCTGTCCCTGGCGCCGGACTACATCGTCCTCGTCTCCCTCAACGATCAGGGAGCCGGTTATTCCTTCCAGCGCATCCCGGACTACGCCATGAACGCCCTGCCCGCATTCCACGAGCAATACGAGCTCATCCGCACCGTCCCGCAGCACTGGAACAACGAGTTCGTCCTCGTCTACCGCCGCCGCGGTTGAGGCGCTCCTGCTTGTGCTATGATGCGCGCCCGCATGGTGTCGCCGCAGCGGCGACGCATGTCCCGCCCGCCCCGTCGTGGAGGTTCGTCGTGAGTTCTCGGAAGCGTCCCCGCGCCGGGTCCCGGTCCAGAGCCACGAGCCCCAACGGCGGGAAAGCACGCCCGCGCCGCCGCGCCCCCGACACCGCCGCGGAGCCCACTCGCCCCGCCGCCGGTGCGGTGGCGGGACACGTGCATCGCGCCGCCGCGGCCTACGGCACCGGCTTCGACGATCACCTCGAACCCACCCTGCCGCTCGACCTGGGGCAGGTGAGCTCGATCTCGGATCTCGTGCGCCAGTACGGCTCCACCGCCATCGGCGCGCGCCAGGTGGGCCTCGCCGCCGACATCCTCGAGACGGCGAGCCGCGACCCGGAATGCTACGTCGTTCTCACCATCTCCGGCGCCATGACGGTGGCGAAGATGGGACTCGTCGTCTGCGACATGATCGAACACGGCATGGTGCAGGCCATCGTCGCCACCGGTGCTCTCATGGCGCATGGTTTCGTCGAAGCCAGCGGCCTCCTGCACTTCAAGTACGACCCCGCCATGGACGATGAGCAACTGTTCGACCGGGGCTACAACCGCATCTACGACAGCCTGGAGCTGGAAAAGAACCTCGACGACGTGGAGCCCGTCGTGCGCGCTGTGCTGGACGCAGAAGACGACGGCACCCCTTGGTCGAGCGTGCGCTTGCATCGCGAGCTCGGCGAGACGCTGGCGCGCCGGGGCGCGGGCCGTGGCATTCTGCGCTCTGCCTACGAGCACGACGTGCCGATCTACGTCCCCGCCTTCACCGACTCGGAGCTGGGATTGGACTTCGCCATTCACAGCCGCCGGCGCCAGCGCGCTGGTCTCGCGTCGCTCGCCTTCGATCCGTTCCTGGATCTCGAGGACTACACCGGGCGCATCGAGAAACAGAAACGACTGGCGATCTTCACCATCGGCGGTGGTGCGCCGCGCAACTGGGCGCAGCAGGTGGCCCCCTACCTCGATCTACTGCACAAGCGTGCGGGGATCGGGCAGGGCATGCGGCGCTTCCAATACGCCGTGCGCATCTGTCCGGAGCCGGTGCACTGGGGCGGTCTCTCAGGCTGCACCTACTCCGAGGGCGTGTCCTGGGGCAAGTTCGTCCCTGTCTCCGAGGGCGGACGCTTCGCCGAGGTCTACGCCGATGCCACCATCGTCTGGCCCCTCGTGGTGAAAGCCGTCCTGGAGCGGCTCGCCGCCGCGAAGGCCGCGGCCGGCGGTGGCGGCGAGCGCCGCCTGCGGCGACGCTGAGCCGGGCCGGCAGCCTTTACAAACGGCCCCAGGGGCCACTAGGCTGCAACGGCTCTCGCTTCCCCACCTCGGCCCACGTCGCCGTGCTCCGGCCACGGATTGTCGCTTCCAGGAGGACATGCACGTGCCACGAACACGAAGGTCGACCCGGTGTAGCATCTGGATCCTGGGCCTGGGGCTCGTCCTCGCCGCGCCACCCGCGGCCCGCGGCGACGAGTCCACCCGCATCGGCGTCCACGTGGGCGGGGGCTTCGGCAAGTACACCGGCGGCAATCTCGACCACACCGATATCGGGCCGATGCTGCAAGGCGGGCTGCGCCTGGGCTGGACCCGGAACATCGACGTGCTCGCCGGACTGCGCTACGGCTCCTTCGCAGGCACCGGACTGCCCGACAGCGTGCAGACCCACACCGACGGGAGCCAAACAATCCTGCCGCGCACCTTCCACAACCGGACCACGCAGTTCGAGGGGAGCGCACTCTACAGTTTCCATCCCGAGGGACGCTGGTCGCCCCTCGTTTTCGGCGGTGGAGGCGTCAGCTTTTGGCGCGTGGTGGATCTCACCGGCAAGTCCACGGGGATGTTCGCCAACGGCGACGTGCCCTGGGGATTCAAGGACGACGGCGCTTCCGACTTGCTGAGCGGCTCGAACTGGACCATGCACTTCGGCGTGGGAGCGGAGTTCGAGTTCTTCCGCCGCGCCTGGGTGCAGGTGGGCGGCCGCTTGGACTGGCTGATCGCGCAGCACACGGACAATACCGGCGCCAGCGCCGCCTTCGGCAGCCCGGCGGAGGTCGACGCCAACCAGTTCCTGAGCAGCCTCTACGTCGGCGTGCACTACCTCTTCACCGAACGCGACTCCGACCAGGACGGGATCGCCAACAAGTCCGACGCCTGCCCCGAGCAAGCGGAGGACAAGGACGGCTTCCA
The DNA here is from genome assembly GCA_035649275.1 of Candidatus Krumholzibacteriia bacterium. Classification (NCBI taxonomy): domain Bacteria; phylum Candidatus Krumholzibacteriota; class Candidatus Krumholzibacteriia; species Candidatus Krumholzibacteriia bacterium. The sequence continues at coordinate 3,802 of DASRJW010000054.1, read as the reverse complement.
GGATTTCGACGGTTGCCCGGAGGGGGACAACGACGGCGACGGCATCGCCGACGCCAGCGACAAGGCCATCGACCAGGCGGAGGACAAGGACGGCTTCCAGGACGAGGACGGCGCCCCGGACCCGGACAACGACGGTGACGGCATTCTCGACGCCAGCGACAAGGCGCCCGATCAGGCGGAGGACAAAGACGGCTTCCAGGACGAGGACGGCGTCCCCGATCCGGACAACGATGCCGACGGCGTCCTCGACACCGCCGACCGCTGCGCCAGCACGCCGGCGGGCGTCCCCGTGGACAGTCTCGGCTGTCCGACGGTGGCGAAGATCGACAAGGCTCGCGTGCTGGCCGGCATCCGCTTCCGCACCGGCACGGCGGAGCTCGAAGGCGCGTCCTTCGCCGCCCTCGATTCGGTGCTGCAGTCGCTGCGCGCCTATCCGGAGTTGCAGCTGGAAGTGCAGGGCCACACGAGCGACGTGGGTGCGAACGACCAGAATCTGCAGCTCGGCCAGAAGCGCGCCGAAGCGGTGGCGAGCTATCTCGTCTCGAAGGGCATCGAAGCCCGGCGCCTGACACCGATCGGGTACGGCGAGGAAAGCCCGCTGGTGAAGAACGACAGCCCGGAGAACCGGGCCCGCAACGAGCGCATCATGATCAGCCCGATGGAGACGGTGCCGCTGGAGCCGGTGCCCGCTCCGGAGAAGCGCAACTGAAGTGACCAGCGAGGCAAGGAGCACCCCAGAGCGCACTAGACCCGAGAACTCCGGTCTGGCGCCTCGAGCCGAGGATGGCGACCGCCATCACGACGAGGTCCTGCGTCTGGCCTCGACCTACCCGGATCTGCCGCTGGAAGCGGTGTTCAAGGAAGATCTCCTGCGCCTCGGGGTGCGCTTCACCCCGGCGGCGCTGCGTCTGGCGGCGCGCGCCAAGCCGAAGGCGTATTTCATCTTCTCCTTCGACATGGTGCCGCTGGCCGAGCTTCCCGAGGAGTCGCTGCACGCTCCCGAAGAAATGGCTCTCCTCGGCGGGCCGCACGACCTGCGTCGCACCATCGTCTCGGTGCGTCTCAATCCCGCCTCGCCGTACTGGGTGGATGTCGTGGAGGGGCGCTTGTGGCTCCACGCTGGCCAGCGCGCGCTCGCCGAGGTGAAGCTGGGCCCGCTGCCGACGTACTACGCCCGCGACTTGCCGGGAGGCAAGAGCATGCGCGAGGTGGCACCCACCATCGAGTGGGGATACCTCGTCTACCTCACCATCTTCCGCCTGTGCCAGTACTTCGGCGCCGAAGAAGAATGCAAGTTTTGCGACATCAACGAGAACTTCCGGCAGCAGCGGCGCGCCGGGCGGCCCTACACACAGGTGAAGGAGCTCGACGACGTCCTGAGGGCGCTGGCCGTCATCGACGAGGAGGAGCGCGGGGCGGCGCCGGCGCCCACGCCGGGAGGCGCCGACGACCTCTTCCTGCCCTTGCTGCGGACGACGGCGTACACGCTCACCGGCGGCAGCATCACCTCGCAGTTGCAGGGCCAATCGGAGGTGGACTTCTATTGCCGTTACGCCGCCGCCATCGAGGCGCGCTTCCCCGGCCGCTGGCTCTCCAAGGTCGTGGTGCAGGCACAGGATGCCGAGGCGGTCCAGCGCTTCAAAGACGCCGGTGTGAAGATCGTGCATCCCAACTACGAAGTGTGGGACCCGCGCCTCTTCGCCCTCCTCTGCCCCGGCAAGGAACGCTTCATCGGTCGTGACGAGTGGATCCGGCGTATCCTGGCGGCGGCGGAAATCATGGGCCCAGCGCAGGTCATCCCCAACTTCGTGGCCGGGGTGGAAATGGCACGGCCTTGGGGCTTCGCGCGGGTCGAGGACGCTTTGCGTTCCACCGGCGAGGGTCTCGACTTCTTCATGTCCCACGGCGTCGTGCCGCGCTTCACCACCTGGTGCCCGGAGAAGCTTTCGGAGCTCGGGAGCGACCAGGGTCCTGCACCCCTCGAGTACCACCTGGGGCTCCTCCGACTCTGGCGCGACACCCACCGCCGCCACGGCCTCCCGGTGCCGCCCGGTTACGGCGAGCCGGGGCCAGGACGCGCCGTGTTCTCCGTCAGCGCCTTCATGGACGTCGCGGCGACCTGATGGTGCCCGCAGGCGCTTGACAAACCCGATCCCCCGCCCTTCCTTGCTGGAGCACCGTCGAATGACGATGCCTAGTCCGTGACGGCTGGGCGCCCCGAGAGCCTCAGTGCTCCTCCGTATCTCTCGGGGCGCCGAAACGAGCGTGATCCCCACACGCTCGCATCCCCAATGCGTTGCTCGTTCTGCTCTCGTGATGTGCCCGGTGCGCATCGGGTGGGGACCTACGCCCTGGAACCGGAATCCGGCCTGGTCCAACGGCGGGGTCGCGTGCGGCCGGGCACATTTTCCTCGTGCCTCCAAGCGGCGGCACGCGTTGCGCCGTCCTGCGCCCCTCGTTACTATGGTCAGCATGCGGCGCACTCCGGCGCTGGCGCGCTCGAGAGGGATGGTCCGATGCTGCTGCTTGCCGATTCCTTCCGTCGCCCGGCCCCGAGTTCGGGGAGTGGTGTCGCGGCGTTCGTCCGCCAGGGTTCGAGGGGCGGAACGGGGGCGGCGATCACGGCAGCGTTCCTCCTCCTCGCCGGCTGCGACGACAACACCGGCACCCCGGCGCCGAACCAGGCCCCGGAAACGGACCTCACCAGCTCGGTGCCGGCAGAGGGTGGTGTCGAGCTCCACCACCTGGAAGTCCATTTCAGCGGTCGCGACGCCGACGGCAGCAATCTCCGCTTCGAGTACCTGCTGCACACGTACCCGCGCGCGCTGGCGCGGTACCAGGACATCACCGTTTTCACCCCCGCCACCGACGATCCACGCTGGGCGTCGACGCAAGGTGGGGAGACACCCTTCGCCATCGACCTCGTGGTGCTTGCCGACACCCTGCGCGCCGATCCGCAAGGCGACATCGGCGCTGGTCACTTCGATCGCTGGCACACGCTCTATGTCCGCGCCATCGACAGCGAAGGGGCGAAGGATGCAACCCCGGCGCAGCGCACCTTCGACGCCTACACCGTGGCACCGGTGATCTGGCTGCTGCCGCCGGCGGTCCCAGGACCAGAGACCGCCACCCTGCCGCGCAGCTTCGCCATGAACTGGTTCGGCGTGGACGACGTCGGCGATGGCCACACCCAGGACCCCGAAGCGGTGCGTTGGGTGCTCGTCCATCTCACCCCCGCCGAGGCGGCGGACCCGGCGCTGGTGAAGCAGCGTCTGTACTCCGTGCCCGAATCAGCGTGGAGTGATTGGCTGCCCTGGGGAGCCGAAGCCGCCGCGCGGCAAGCGGCGCTGTACGACGTCATGCCGCCGGAGACGGGGGACTCGTGGCATGCCTTCGCGGTGCAAGGTCTCGACGACGCCGGCGCCATCACGCCACAATTCGCCGACGCCCCCTTCACGCAGAACAACTACGGCATCCTGCACGTGGTGAGCAATCTTCCCGTCGGGCCCACGGTCCCGGTGCGGGAGGTTCAGGTCCCGCTCGGCAACTGGGTGTTCGAGGGCGGCACGCCGCCGGCGATCCAGGTGGCTGCGGCCGGCGTCGATTCGGTCACCCTCGAGTGGGGACCCATGACGACCGGGCACTACGGCGCTCAGTCGAAGGACTATCGCTACGGCTGGAACATCACGAATATCCACAACGACGGCGAGTGGTCGCCCTGGACCACGCTGCACGCGGCGCCGCCGCGCCGGCTCTCCACCACGGACCTTGACGTTTTCTACCTCCAGGCCCGCGACACCAT
>DASRJW010000053.1 GCA_035649275.1 Candidatus Krumholzibacteriia bacterium | reverse complement strand
TCCTCCTTGTGTGCCTCGGAGCGCCTCGGTACGCGGATCCCGTCGTGGTCGGCATACTCAGCGAAGGTCCGCCACTCCAGCCTGTCTCCCTTGATCTCCCAGTGGTCGATCCTTTCCACCCGCATCAAGAGATGGTTCTTCGAATCGAAGAAGAGCGCCCGTCCCTCGCCGTTCTCGAGCGAGTAGTGCACGACGTCGTAGCCCTTGGCGCCGGACAAGAGCCGGAGACTGGCGGCCCTGTCCCGCGCCTGCCGCAGGAACTCCTGGGGCAAGAACTCGAACTCTTCCCGCAGACGATCCCCGAGCTTCGGTGCGGGGATGGAATCCGGCTTCGTGTCGCCGGCCCCGACCTCGATCCCGTTCGCCGGGCCCACGATGGCGAAGGAGGGCTGCGGCTTGTCGTACTCGAGGGTCGCCTCGGACTTCACCGCCCCCAGCGCGGCGGAGTAGATCCAATCCCCCTTCAGCTTGTAGTCACGGTAGGCCCAGGGGCGATCGCCGTGGCCCTCGTAGTGGTAGGTACCGGTCAAGGAAACGCGGATGTCGCGGGCGCGATCGAGCAGCTCTAGGCCCCCGTGCGCCGTGACAGCCCGATCGAGCACCTCCGAGGCCCGGACGAAATTCTGATAGAGGAACGATTCCTGCGGTTCGCCCGAGCCGAATGCCGCAGTGCCGTTGGCACAGAACAGAGCTGCCACGCCGAGGTGCATGGCGAAACCTGCCATCAGGCGACGGATCATTCTACTCATGGAGTGCGACCCCACAGTGCTGACAATGCCTCGGGTTGAAGGTGCGTCCGAGATATTTGTCGCATGCCGGGCAGCGCCAGTTGCGCAAGGAAAAAGCCAAGAGGGCGAGAAACGCCACCAAGAAGACTGAGCCCCCCACGAGCGGCGACAGGCCGAAGATCGTTCCCGCTTCCTGGTCGTCCGTAAACGCAAGAGCGATGATAAGCAGGATCATGGGAACCGTGACCATGAGCTGTCTGCGGCGTCGCTTCGCGTAGTTGTCGCGGAATGCCGTCTTCTGGCCTTCCGTGTACTCCATGGTCGCCTCACTTACGATTCGGAATGGGCTGCAATATAGACTTCGACGCGAAAGCAGGTCAAGCCAGCCGTCCGGCCAACGCACGTGCAGCGAGTGTGACTCGGGTGTATCCTCGGCTCGAGAGGAGCCTCGAGTGCTCATGGCGGCAGGGCACGCGACGCCGGATGGGCCCAGGCGCTGGCACCGCGGCGAGGGCGACCCCTCGACTCGAGGAGGGCTCATGAACCCAGAGCGGGAGATTCCCATCGCTTGCGATCTCACGAAACTGTCACGGGAACAACGTGAGCGTGAGCAAGCCTTGCTCGCACGATTCAGGAAGACCGCCCGCAGGAGAAGCTCGGGCGAGACCCTCGAGTTCTCCCTGCCATCGGATCCACACACGCTCGCCGAGCTCGGCGAATTCCTGGGGCTCGAGCGGCTCTGCTGCCCCTTCTTGACCTTCGACCTGCGGATCGACGCCGCGGGAGAAGCGCATCTCACGATTTCCGGGCCGCCGGGGGCGAGGGAGTTCGTCAGCACCGAGTTCGGCGGCTGAGGGGGCAGCGATCGCGAGCGAACGGACCTACGATGTAGCAGTGATCGGCGGGGGCATCGTCGGTCTCGCGACGGCGATGGCGCTCACCCGCCGGCCCGGCCTGTCGCTGCTCCTCCTCGAGGCGGAAGGCCGCATCGCCTCGCACCAGACGAGCCACAACAGCGGCGTCATCCACTCCGGCCTCTACTACAAACCTGGATCGCTCAAGGCGAAGCTTTGCGTCGAGGGCCGGCAGGCGCTCTACCGCTTCTGCGAGGAGCACGGGATCCCCCACGACCGCTGCGGCAAAGTCGTCGTGGCGGTGCGAGCCGATGAGATCCCCCGCCTCGACGCCCTGGAGCAGCGCGGCCGCGCCAACGGCTTGCAAAACCTCCGCCGACTCGGCCCCGAGGGAATCCGCGAGCACGAGCCTCACGCCTGCGGTGTGCAGGGGCTCTTCGTTCCGGAAACCGGCATCGTCGACTTCGAAGCGGTGGCCACAGCCTACGCCAGCGAGGTTCGCCGCCAGGGCGGCACGATCGAGCTCGAGCGGCGCTTCCAGGGTTGCACGCGACGTGATGGCGAGCTCGTCCTCTCCACTTCGCGCGGGGAGCTCCACTGCCGGCATCTCGTGGCCTGCGCCGGGCTCTACGCCGACCGCGTGGCTCGCGCCTGCGGCGTCGATCCGGGAGTGCGCATCGTCGCATTCCGCGGCGAATACTGCAGCCTCGCGCCGGAACGGCAGCATCTCGTGCGCCACCTGGTCTATCCCGTCCCCGACCCGCGCTTCCCCTTCCTCGGCGTTCATTTCACTCGCCTCATCGGTGGCGGCATCGAAGCGGGACCCAACGCCGTCCTCGCCTGGAAGCGCGAGGGTTACTCGCGCCGCAGCTTCTCCGGGCGAGATGCCGCCGAGTGGCTCGCCTACGCCGGGTTCTGGCGCCTCGCCCGGCGGTACTGGCGCATGGGCCTCGGCGAGGCGTGGAGGTCGGTTTCGAAGCGCGCCTTCACCATCGCACTGCAGCAGCTCTTGCCGGAGTTGCGCCCTCAGGACTTGCGCCCCGCCGGTGCCGGCGTCCGCGCCATGGCCGTCGGAACGAACGGCGCCCTCCTCGACGATTTCCACCTCGTCGAAGCTCCCCATATGCTGCACGTGCTCAACGCGCCGTCCCCGGCCGCGACGGCCTCCATCGCCATCGGGCGCAGCATCGCCGCACGCGCCGCCGAGCTTTTCGATCTGCACCCGGTATCGCCTAACTAACTAATGAGGTCATCGTAATTCTCCTTGTGCGGTCTTTCGGCGAAATTCTATGATTTCGCCGACAATCACTTGGAGGCCGCCCGGTTTCGCCCTTGTTTCCACCTATGGCTCTGCGGCGGTGACTCATCATGGTCACTGCCCTGCAAACGACTCTCCCGCTGCTCATGGCTGAGCGGCGAGACCCTAAGGCGTGAGGAGACGTCCCATGACACCTTTGGCGATCATCGTCGCTATCGTAATCGTCGTTCTACTGTCAGGACTGCGCATCGCGCAAGAGTATCAACGTGGAGTTGTATTTCGCCTTGGTCGCTATAGGGCTCTACGTGGGCCGGGCTTGTACTGGGTCATCCCGCTGGGGATCGAGCGTGCGGTGACGATCGACATTCGCACACGAACCGTGTCCGCCGAGCAGCAGGAAACCATCACACGCGACAGTGTCACGGTCAAGCTCAATGCGGTGCTGTGGTATCGGATCACGGATCCGGCCAAGTCTGTTATTGCGGTCGCGGACGCTCCCGCGGCCGTCTACCAGTTGGCGCTGACGAGTCTGCGCAACTCCATCGGTCAACATGATCTCGACGAGGTCTTGCAGGAACGAGACAAGATCAATGGCTTGCTGCGTCAGAATATCGGGGGCTCCACCGCCGCGTGGGGTGTGGAGGTGGAACGTTTCGAGATGAAGGATGTGGAATTGCCTCAAGCCATGCAGGAGGTGATGGCCATGCAGGCGCAGGCGATTCGCGAGAAGCGAGCGCGGATCATCAAGGCGGACGCGGAGTTGGAAGCGTCCAGGAAGCTCGCAGAGGCAGCCCACCAAATGGCAAACAACCCCGTGGCAGTCGAGTTGAGGCGGATGCAGATGGTGACCGAAGTCGGCGCAGAGAACAACAGCACCACGGTACTGATGATCCCGTCGGACTTCGTGTCGCTCTCGAAGAGCCTCAGCGAGTATCTGCGCGAACAGAAGCCGAGTGGCGCATCTTAGTAGCCATGAAGATGCTTTGAGGTCTGGACCACTGAACCTATCTCGTCGCAATCGCGCTCGTGCTGGGGTTCCCGGTCCTGGCGCCCGCACCCAGCGCGGAGTAGGCTCTGGTCTGGAGCTGGTGACGATGAATCACCTTTTCGACGTGACCCGCATCCGCGAGCACTTCCCCGCCCTCACCCGGGCGCGCGCCCCCATCTATCTCGACAATCCGGCGGGGACCCAGGTGGCCCGCGAGGCGATCGAGGCCATGTGCGACTACATGTTGTACGACAACGCCAACCTCGGCGGCGTTTTCACCACGGGCAAGCGCTCCGATGCCATGGTGGCCGAAGCGCGCGCCGCCGTGGCCGACTTCCTCTGCGCCCCTTCCGCCACCGAGATCGTCTTCGGCTCCAACATGACCACTCTCACCTACGCCTTCAGCCGGGCCTTCGGGCGCACGCTCGAACCGGGCGACGAGATCGTCGTCACCAGGCTCGACCACGACGCCAACCTCGCCCCCTGGCTCGCCCTCGAGGAGCGAGGCGTTGTGCTGCGCTGGCTCGACGTGCATCCCGAGGACTGCACGCTCGACCTCGAGGCACTGGACGGCCTGCTCGGTCCGCGGACGCGGCTCGTCACCGTGGGCCTCGCCTCGAACGCCGTCGGCACGGTGAACGACGTGCCGCGCATCGTGCGCGCGGCACATGCGGCCGGGGCCCTCGCTTTCGTGGACGCGGTGCACTATGCGCCGCATGGGCCGATCGATGTCGGGCAGCTGGGTTGCGATTTCCTCGCCTGCTCGGCCTACAAGTTCTTCGGCCCCCACGTGGGCGTGCTCTGGGGCCGTTACGAACTTCTCGAACGCTTCCCGGCCTACAAGCCCCGCCCGGTGAGCGATGCCCCGCCGGACAAATGGGAAACCGGGACGCAGAGCCTGGAAGGCATCGCCGGCACAGTCGGTGCGCTGCGTTATCTCGAGTGGCTCGGGGAGGAGACGGCGGCAACGGCGCCGCGCACGCGGCGCGAGCGCCTGCAAGGCGCGATGCAGGCGATCCGGAACCGGGAGCGCGAGATCTCCCGGGCCCTCCTCGACGGCCTCGGCTCGGTGCGGGGCTTGCGCATCTACGGCAGCACCGACCGTGAACGGATCGAGGGAAGGGTCCCGACCGTGTCGTTCACCCTGGCCGGGCGCACGCCGCGCCAGGTGGCGGAACATCTGGCCGGCCGCGACATCCAGGTGTGGGAAGGAAACCACTTCGCGCCGGTGATCATGGAACGCCTCGGCCTGGGAGCCTCCGGAGGCACGGTCCGTGTCGGCGCCGTGCACTACAACACGCACGAGGAGATCGATCGGCTAGTGGCGGCGGTGACGGCTCTCGCCTGAGATCCTGTCTACGGTCGTCCGAGAACCCGGGCTGCGATCGAATCGGTCAAGGTGCGGCTCCATCCTGGATGACCCGTCGCTTCCGGCGGGCCGCTGCTGGTGACGACGGCGATCGCCACGCCTTGGCTGGGCCAGTGGGAAAGCACCGCGTTGGCGCCCCAGTCTTCGTAGCCGCGCGCCAGCAGCCGGCGCCCACCGCCGGGCGTCGGTGCGATGAAGACTCCGTAACCAGCGCTGCCGATCGAAACCGTCGACCGCCCGGCGAACATCTCGTCGCGCCAGCGGGCGGAGAGCACCTTCCCCGACCAGACCGCGAGCTGCCAGTCGATCAGCGCCTCGGGCGTGGCGAGGACCGCAGCAGAGCCGAGCACTCCGTAATTCCGTGCCCGGAGCATGGGACCAGGACGACCTGCGTCGAGACACTGCGCGACGAGGTGAGGATCGGTGAGATCGGTCTCGCTCCAATAGCTTATGCCGGAGACACCGGCCGGCACGAGCAGCTCGCGATGCACGAACTGCTCGTACGGCGTTCCGGCGACGACCTCCACCAGGATGGCGAGCAACTCATAGCCGTCGTTCGAGTAGCCGAACTTGCCGCGCCGAGCGGGATCGATCGGCACCTGGCCGAGGGCGGCGAGGGCGCGGTCGCGCTCGGCGATGCCCTCCGCGGCGTAGGCGTTGGCGAGACCCGAGGTGTGACCGAGGAGCTCTCGCACCCGGATCGCGCCGTGATCCGGCGGCAGGCCGGCGAGGTACTTCGCTAGCGAGTCCTCGAGGGCGATCTTCCCGCGCTCGGCGAGCTTCAGCGTCGCTGCTGCCGCGAAGTATTTCGAGATCGACGCCACCTGGAAGAGAGTGGAGCTGGTGACCGGTATCCGGCCCTCGCGGTCGGCGTGACCGGCGACCACCGTGAGTGGCTCTTCATTCTCGACCCGGACGGCGACGGCGCCTGAGAACCCCTGGGCAGCCGCCGCAGCGATCTCCGCCTCGATGGCGCGCCGGAGTTCGGCTGCGAGCCGCGGCTCCGCCCGCGGCGCGCACGACGGGCCGGCGACGAGGAACAGGAAGCTGGCGACGGCTCGGGCGCTGAGCATGGATCGCAGCCCTCTCGTTCACGGTTTCGGTGGATGGCCCAGATCACCGTATAGGACCCTAGGCATGATACCGGTCTGGAACGGCGGCGGGTGTGCTACTGTTGAAGTAGCGCCCACGAGCACCCTGAAGTCGACGACGAAGAGGAGAGCGAGCATGAGACGGATTCGCCTGGCGATGCTGGTTGCTGGTGCCCTGGTGGCGGTCGCCGCCACGGCGGGCCTCGCGGAAGAGAAGGCCGCCAAAACCAAGCTTCCCGACGCGGTGGCGAAGACCTTCGCGACGGCGTTCCCCGAAGGCGTGATCCAGAAGGCGGACGCCGAAGAAGAAAACGGCGTCATGGTCTACGACCTCGAGTTCAAGGACGGGGACACCGAGAAGGAGACGGACATCGCCGCGGACGGGACCATGCTCGAGTTCACCCTCGTGGTCGCTGCCGATGCCATGCCGGCCCCGGTGATGAAGATCATCAACGATGCCGCCAAGGGTGCGACGCTCGGACGGCTCGAGAAGATCTCGGTCAGCTACGAGACGAAGGACGGCAAGGTCGTCAAGCTGCCCGAGGCCCTGACGCGCTACGCGGCCGAGATGGCGAAGGGGAAGAAGACCGCGGAGGTCATCGTGAACGCGGACGGCACCGTGTTCGAGGCCCCCGAATGGGTCGAGCCGAAGCCCGAGGCCAAGGCGGCCAAGTAGGGTCGTCTACTGCGGGCGGACCGTTGCGCATCGCAACCGGGGTCAGAAGCTCTCGGTGCGGACGAGCCGGTCGCCCTCGAAGACGTAGATGAGGTGCTGCTCGACGTACGTCCAGCGCTCCTGCACGGAGCCGGCGTAGTCCTCGCGCACCCTGTAGGCGGGCCTTCCCAGGCTCTCGAAGACGGCGGCGCGATCACCGGCGAGCTGGAGCCGTAGGTTCGCGAGGCGGACCTGCTTGCGTTCTCTGGCGCCGTGGACGCCGTGCTCGACCTGGACCTCTGTCCCACCGATCTTCATGGTGAGAGAAACCTGGCGTGTGGTCAGCTGGACGTTCTCGAGCTTTCCCGCTTCGGCGAGGCTGACGACGCGGTCGAGCTGCCGCTGCAAGGCCGCATCTGCGTCAATTGCCCCAAAAGCGAGGGTAGCGACGAAGATTCCCGGTGTGAGGAGAAGTATTGTTTTCAATGGGACTCCACGCGAGGCTGAGGCGGGCGTCGGATTGATTATACCACGACGTTCACCAGGCGTCCTTTGACCACGACCACGTTGCGTGGCTTCCTCCCCGCTAGGGCCTCTTGCACCGCCTTCTGCTGCAGCGCCAGCGCCCGCAGCTCCGCCTCGGCGCTCTGCGCGGGCACGGTGAAGCGGCTCCGCACCTTGCCGTTCAGCTGCACCACGATTTCGACCTCGTCCTCCCGGGCGAGCTCGGCGTCGTATTCAGGCCAGGTGCTCTGGAAGACGCTCCCCTTCCCGCCCAGCACTTCCCACAGCTCCTCGGCGAGGAAGGGCGCCATCGGGGCCACGAGCTGAACCAGCGTCCTCGCCGTCGGCCGGGAGAGCTCCTTCGCCAGGTTCATGAACTCCATGATCGCGGCGATCGTGGTGTTGAAGTGGAGGTCCTGCTCCATGGAGCGCGTGATCTTGGCGATTGTCTGGTGCAGCTTGCGCTGGACGTCCCGCGGCTCCTCGACGTCCTTCGCCGCCAGCACCCGCTCCCAGAAGCGGAAGACGAAGCGCTGGGCGCCGACGAGGCCCGTCTCCTTCCACAGGATCGGGTCCTCGCTCGGGGCGAAGAAGAACATGGCGATGCGGGCCACGTCGACGCCGTATTGGTCCATGAGCTCGTGCGGCGACACCACGTTCCCCTTGGACTTCGACATCAGCTCGCCCTCGGCGTCGTAGACCATGCCGTGGTTGAAGAGGCGCAGCGTCGGCTCGTCCATGGGCAGCCAGCCGGCATCGTGCAGCACCTTGGTGATGAAGCGGAAGTAGAGCAAGTGCATGCAGGCGTGCTCGTCGCCGCCGATGTAGAGATCCACGGGCAGCCAGGTCCGCGCCGCCGCCTTCTCCCAAGGAAGGCGGTCGTTGTGCGGGTCCACGTAGCGGAACAGGTACCACGACGAGCACATGAAGGTGTCCATCGTGTCCGGATCGCGTTGCGCTGGGCCGCCGCACTTCGGGCAATCCACCTGCATGAACGCAGGATGGTCGGCGAGCGGCGACCGCCCCTTGGGGATGAACTCGCGGACGTCCAGGGGCAGCAACACCGGCAGCTGCTCCTGCGGCACGGGCTGCGCGCCACAGCGCGGGCAATGCACGATCGGGATGGGGCAACCCCAGTAGCGCTGGCGCGAGATGAGCCAGTCCTTGAGGCGGTAGTTCACCTTGGGGCGACCGACACCCCGGCGTTCGAGGTAAGCGATGACCTTCGGGATTCCGGAGGGCGTCGGCGTGCCGTCGAGGTCACCGGAGTTCACCATCGTCCCTGGATCCACGTAGGCTTCCGTCATCGTCGCCTCGTCGAGCCGGCCGTCCAGCGGCTGGATGACGACACGGATCGGGATGCCGTACTTCCGGGCGAAGTCGAAGTCGCGCTCGTCGTGCCCTGGCACGCCCATGACCACGCCGGTGCCGTAGGACGCCACCACGTAATCCGCCACCCACAGCTGCACTTTCTCGCCGTTCAGCGGATTGGTGACCAGGAGGCCGGTGAACACGCCGTCCTTATCGCCCTCCGCCAGACGCTCCCAGTCCTTCTTGAGCGTGGCCTTGCGGATGTAGGCCGCCACCTCGGGTCGCGTGCGCGCCACCTCCGCGGCCAAGGGGTGCTCCGGCGCCAGCACCATGAAGGTCACGCCCCAGGTGGTGTCGGGCCGGGTGGTGAAGACGGTGAGCTTGCGCCCGTCGCAATCGAAGTCGATCTCGCTGCCCTCGCTCCGGCCGATCCAGTTGCGCTGCAGGATCTTGATCTTCTCGGGCCAGCCTTCCAGGTGGTCGAGACCGTCGAGCAGCCGCTGGGAGAAATCGCTGTACTTGAAGAACCAGCAGTTCTCGATCTCCTTCTTGCCCACCTCGCGGCCACAGCGCCAGCAATGGCCGTCGTGCACCAGCTCGTTGGCCAGGATGCCGTCGTTGGGACACCAGTTCACCAGCGACGGGGCGCGGTAGGCGAGCCCCTGGGCAAAGAGCTGCAGGAAGAGCCACTGGGTCCACTTGTAGAAGTCCGGCTCGCAGGTGAGGACCTCGCGCTTCCAATCGTAGGAGATCCCCATGCGCTGCAGCGTTGCGCGGCCCAGGGCGATGTTCTTGTGCGTCCATTCGCGGGGGTGCACGCCGTGTTTGATGGCGGCATTCTCCGCCGGCAAGCCGAAGGCGTCCCAGCCGAAGGGATGCAGCACGTCGTAGCCGCGCATCCGCTTGTAGCGCGCCACCACGTCGCCGATGGAGTAGTTGCGAAAGTGGCCGATGTGGATGTCCCCAGAGGGATAGGCGAACATCTCGAGCATGTAGTACTTCTTACGCGGCGACGCCGCGGTGTCGAAGAGGTTCCACTCCCGCCATTTGGCGTGGCCCTTGGCCTCGATGGCCTTGAAATCGTACTTCTGGATCATCGTGCCCTCGTGCCACCTGTCCAGGAACCCTACTTCCGGAGCATCCACTCATACCAGCCGGAAAAAGCGAGCGGCGCCCGCCCTGACCCTGAGCGGGCGCCGCCTGTGGCTCTCTCGGATCAGGGCTTTTTCCGCTTGTAGTTGATCTCCATCACCTTGGTCTCTTTGCCGCCCTTTTCCACATCGGAAAGCTCGAGGACGAACTCATCGACGCTGATTTCCTTGCTCACCGCTTTCATCGTCTTCGTCGTGTTCGTCATCGGGTCCACGAAGTTCGAAGTCAGGGTCACGACCTTGCAGGTCCCGTCGCAGGTTCCCGCCAGGCTCATGAGCATCGTGCCGTAGGAATCGCACCAGCTGCCCACGTGCTTCTTCAGGGTGTTGTCGTAGCCGTAGATGCCCCGGCCTTCCCAGGGCCCGCCCATGAAGTTCGGCGACTTCATCGACTCCACGATGAAGCGGCCGTCCAGGATACCCTCGATCGTGGCCGTCCCCGTGGCCTCCATCGGCGGGGCGCCGGGCATCATGGCCTTGACCGTGACATCGTAGGTGCCGGCGCTCTTCATCAACTCCGTGTGATGCGGTCCTGGTGTGGCTGCCGCCATCATGGCCTGCATCTCTTTCTCGGTCGGTTGCTTCTGTTCCTGCGCCCCGACCGCCAAGACCAGCAGACCCAGGACACAGCCGATCGCAATTCCCGTGACTACCTTCTTCAACACCGATCCTCCTTGTTCGCCGCGTCCTCCGTGGACGCAGCAGGGTTCGACCGTTAGGCGACGGCCCGCGCCGTGCCGCGGTCAGCTCTTGGCGGCGGCAGCGCTCGTCCGCCGCACGTATTCCTTGCCGATCGCCACCGCCAGCAGCATCCACACCACGACCAGCGCCATGTTGGCGAAGGCGAATCCCTTCGTGCTCAACTGCAGGACGTTGAGCCCGACGTAAACGAGCCCCGCAGACAGCAAATCCCCCGCGCGCCAGAAGAAAGTATCCGTGGCCTGTTTGGCCTTGTACTTCTCCTCCCGTGTCGTCGGCAGGAAGAGAGACTGGCGCACGGTGTTCTGCAACGAGTAGTCCGTGGCGTTTTCCGCCGTCTTCACCAGGCGGATGACACCAAGGACCGGGGCCAGCGCCAGGAGAGTATAGCCGGCGAACGCGAGCATGGGCAGGACGAGGATCGCCACGCGCAACCCGAGGTACTTGAGAATCCGCGAGACCAGGAAGAGCTGCACCAGGAGCCCGGTGATGTTCACGGTGGTGAAGAAGCCGGCGTAGAACGAGGCGATCCCGTTGCGCACGAAGCGGGTGGTTTCCTCGGGGCTCGCCCCGGCGCCGAGCGTCGACCCCGCCAGCCGCTTGTAGGTCTCGCTCACCGAGTTCCCCAGGATGAACTCGCCATTCGTGTTCACCCAGTTGAGGAAGAGAATGAGGAAGGCGATCGCCAGAAGGTAGCGGGTGCGAAAAACGAGGCGGAAAGCTCCGGTCTTGGAAAGCGGCGCTTCCTCCTGCACGGCCTGCAGGGCAGCGCGGGCCTGGCGGCGTGCGTGCTCCCGTCTCTCCACCAGGTTGGTGAGCAGCGTGGCCAGCACCATGATCCCCGCCGAGACCAACAGCAAGTTGGCGGCGCCGAGCGGTGTGACGAGGGCGCGCGTGAGCATCCCGCCCAGGACGGCACCGGCGGAGGCCCCGAAGGCGAGGATCACGAACAAGCGTTTGCCTTCCTCGGGCGTGTAGACGTCGTTGGCCAGGGACCAGAACTGGGCCGGCACCATGAGGTTGAAAATGCCGACCCAGATGAAGAAACCGAGCCCCAGCCAGACGTTCCGTTCCACCGTGACGGCCAGCACGTAGAAGATCAACATGTTGGCGATGAAGAAGAGGTTGGCGGTGTTGAGAAGACGCCGGCGCGGCACGCGGCTCGCCAGCCGCGCGTAGAGCGGCACGGCCACGAAGAGGAGGAGCAGCGCTTGACCCGCTGAGGCATAGCTCTTGAGTTCCGCACCCCTCTCGCCGGAGAGGATGAGCGCCTCGCGCACGGGCTTGATGATGTAGTAGGAGATGAAGATGAGGAGGACGGTCATGGTCATGAGCAGGGCGGTGGCCGCTTCGCCGGCCCGGACCTCGACGAACAGTGAGAGGAAGCGCTCCAGGAGGCTCCGCCTCTCCGCCGGGGTCCCCGCTGCCTGCGCCTGCGTCGTCGTCATGCGAGGCTCAGGGTCTTTTCGACAGCAGTGAAGGCAGCGTCGAGGGCGCGCAGGGCCCGGCGCACGTCGTCCGCATTCACCACGAGAGGCGGCGTGAG
>DASRJW010000052.1 GCA_035649275.1 Candidatus Krumholzibacteriia bacterium | reverse complement strand
GCACGTGCTCGTGGGCACGGATTTCCTCCGGACGCTGCCGGAGCGCGAACGCAAGAGCGGGCTCGGAGAGATCGTGAAATACGCCATGATCGCCGATCGGGCTCTCTTCCGCGCCCTGGAGCGCAGCGATCCTGAGCGACTCGGACGGGAGCCTCGGGCCGATGCTAGACTGGTGGCGCGCTGCTGCCGGATCAAGGCGCGCGTCGTCGCCGCCGATCCCTGGGAGCGTGGGCAGCGCGGGGTGCTCAACTTCGGTCACACCGTCGGGCACGCGCTGGAAGCAGCAGCACCCGGAGATCTGACCCACGGCGAAGCGGTGGGCCTCGGCATGTTGGTTGCCACCGCGGTCGCCGAGATGAACGGCGTGGCGCAGGAAGCCATGCACGAGCGCCTCGAAGCGCTGCTGCAGCACCTCGGTCTGCGGACGCGCGCACCTTGGGAGCCGTCGTTGCCGCGGCTGCGCCGCTTCCTCGGGCGCGACAAGAAGGCGCGTTCCGGCCGACTGCATTTCGTGCTGACGCCGCGCATCGGCGCCTGCAGCATTGGGCACGTCGTCGGTGAAGAGATCCTAGAGCGCGCCCTGGCTCGGATCTCGCCGCGGCGGCCACCGACCAGGAGGTGAAGGTGGAAGCACCACGGTCCGCCGGTCTCGACGCCCTGCTGGCGGCGTATCGCGTGGCGCCGGAAGGAAAGATCTTCGCGCCCCTGGCCGACGCTTACCGCCGCGCCGGCCGTCTCGAGGATGCAGCTCAGGTTCTCGAGAAGGGGACGGCGATGCACCCCGACTATGTTTCGGCTCTGGTGCTCCTGGCGCTGGTGCAACGCGACCTCGGGCACGACACCGACGCCGAAGCGACC
This sequence comes from Candidatus Krumholzibacteriia bacterium, assembly GCA_035649275.1. NCBI lineage: Bacteria > Candidatus Krumholzibacteriota > Candidatus Krumholzibacteriia > Candidatus Krumholzibacteriia bacterium. Next base: position 17,970 of record DASRJW010000052.1, on the reverse strand, counting down.
CTCGATCGAGTTCTCGCCCTGGACCCGGAAAACTTGGTGGCCTTGAAGAGCCGCGCTACCCGGGCTCTCGTGCAAGGTGAAGCGACGCGCGCCGAAGCGCTGGTGGAAAAACTCTACGGCCTGGATCCGTACGATCGCGACACGCAGGAGCTGCGCGATGCCGTGCGCGCCCAGCGGAACCCGCCGCCCTTCCCGTCCGCCGCCGCACCGGAAATGCCGCCGGCAGCGACCCTGCCGCGGCGCGAGCCGCCGCGCCCGGCGCCAGCACCTTCGCCGCCGTCCGCGGCCGCGCCCTGGAACCAGCCACCGACTGCCGCGCCGACACCGGCACCGCCGACGCCACTTCGCCTCGAGCGCCCGGCGGCGAGCCTGTCACCGCCCACGGCAGGCTCCGCGCCGCCTTCGGCGCCGCCGTCTTCGCCATCGATCCCCGCGCCCAGCGAGTGGGATGTGCAACGGGATGCGGACCGCATCGTCATCCGCCCGCGGCCGCTCTCTGGGGCGACACCGTTGCCGACGCCGAGCCCACCGCGAAGCGACGAATTCTCCACCCTGACGCTGGCGCGCATCTACGAGTCTCAGGGTTATGTCGACAAGGCCATGGCGATCTACGTCGAGCTGCAACGCCGCCAGCCGGGGAATCCGGAAGTCGAAGCGCGCTTGCAGGCCCTCCGCCAGCGCGCCGCGGCGTCGCCCCCGCCGCCGGATGCGGCCGCCGCCGCGGCGCAGGCACGCTGGCGACTCCTCGAGGCGGAGACGCCGTCGGAACCGCCGCAGCAGCAAGCCGCCGCTTTGCGCGACCTCACCGAGACGGTGCGCGAGCGCGAGCGAAGCAAGCATCACACCCAGATCGGCAGGCCGCCGGAGGCGCCGCCTCCGAGCCCGGTGGCGCCGGCAGAGGAACCGGACTTCGAGCGCTTCTTGCGCTACGTGCGCTCCCTGAAGCGGGTGAGGTGAGAGTGCACCGCTTCCTCCTCTTGCAGGGACCGAACTTGAACCTCCTCGGCCAGCGGGAGCCGGAGCTCTACGGCAGCCTGACCCTCGCCGCCCTGGAAGCGCGACTGGGGGAGCGGGCGCGACAGTGGGAGGATCTGGAGCTGCGTTCCTTCCAGTCCAACAGCGAAGGCGCGCTCCTCGACTGGCTGCATACGGAAGCCCCGCGAGCGCACGGGCTCATCCTCAATCCCGGCGGCTTGACGCACACCAGCGTCTGCCTGCGGGACGCCGTGGCCGCGGTCGGCCTGCCCGCCATCGAGGTGCATCTCACGAACATCGACGCCCGGGAACACTTCCGGCGCCGCTCGTTGCTGGCGCCAGTGTGCGTCGGCAGCATCCGCGGCCTCGGTGCTTTCGGTTACGAAGCGGCTCTGGAGGCGCTGGCGCAGCGCGCCGGCTTGCGGCGCCGCTCCTGACCCTGCGCTTGCCGGGCCCTAGCGGGTGTGTTACAAGGCCATGCGTTGCCGCGCCCTGAAGAGCGCCGGCGCCGGAGGCTTCCATGCGCGATGGTCGCATCGAGTACCTGATCCGCCTGGTGGAGAAGAGCGACATCGTCGAGCTGGAGATCACCGAGGGTTGGGGCCACAAGATCCGCATCACCAAGACGATCCACCCCGCCCCGGCCATGCCCGTGGTCGCCGCTCCCGGCATCCCGGCGCCCGCGCCAGCGCCGCTGCCGGCGGAGCCCGCGGCGGTGCAAGCGCCGTCGGTGCTGGAGGACGCGAACCTGATCAAGGTCGTGTCGCCCATGGTGGGGACCTTCTACCGCGCTGCCTCTCCGGATGCACCGGCCTTCGTCGACGTCGGCAGCCAGGTGCAACCGGGGCAGACGCTCTGCATCATCGAGGCGATGAAGATCATGAACGAGATCGCCTCCGAGGTGGCAGGCAGCGTCCGCAAGATCCTGGTGGACAACGGCCAGCCGGTGGAGTTCGGTCAGACCCTCTTCTTGGTGGAAAAATCCGCCTGACTCTCCAGCCTGTCCGCCCTGGTGCTCTTCTTGCACCGCCGGCACGGCGAGCTCGTCGGCTCGCCGCCGGAGGTGGACCTTGAACATCCGCACCGTTCTGGAACGCATGATCTCCCTGGGTGCCTCGGACCTGCACCTGAAGTCGGGGGTGGCGCCGGTGGCGCGGGTGCACGGAGTCCTGACGCCCCTCGACTTTCCGGCGCCCAAACCGGCGGAGCTCGAAGAGGTGGCGCATCAGGTCCTGACGCCGGCGCAAAAGGAGCTCTTCGAGAGCACCCGGGAAGTGGACTTCGCCTTCGGCGTCTCCGGCTTGGCGCGTTTCCGCGCCAACTTCTTCGTCCAGCGCGGCTCCATCTCCATGGTCTACCGACACGTGTCCACCACCGTACCCCGCCTCGAGGACCTCAACCTGCCGTCGCTGCTGGGAGACCTGGCGATGCGCAAACGCGGCTTGATCCTGGTGACCGGGACCACCGGGAGCGGCAAGTCCACGACCTTGGCGGCCATGATCGGGCGCATCAACCAGGCGCTGCCGCTCAACATCATCAGCATCGAGGATCCCATCGAGTTCCTGCACCGTGACTCGAGCGGGCTCATCCAGCAGCGCGAGGTCGGCTCGGACACCGCGAGCTTCCACGTGGCCCTGCGTCACATCTTGCGCCAGGATCCGGACGTCATCATGATCGGCGAGATTCGCGATCGCGAAACCATGGAGATCGCCCTCACCGCCGCCGACACCGGGCACCTGGTGCTGTCGACGCTGCACACCATCGATTCCACGCAAACCATCAACCGCATCATCTCCTTCTTCGAGCCGCACCAGCACCAGGAGATCCGCTACTTGCTCGCCTCGACCCTACAGGCGGTGATCTCGCAGCGCTTGGTGCGCCGCACCGACGGCCTGGGCCGCGTTCCCGCCGTGGAAGTGATGGTGACCACCGCCACCATCCGCGATTACATCCTCGATCCGGAGAAGACGCCGCTCATCCGCCAGGCGGTGCAGGAAGGTGTGGTGCAGTACGGCATGCAGACTTTCGACCAGGCCCTGATGGCGCTGGTCATGGAAGGGCGGATCAGCCGCGAGGAAGGTCTCGAGGCCAGCTCCAACCCCCACGAGTTGGCCTTGCGCATGGGCGGCGTGCAGTCCTCCAGCGACCAGACCTGGAACCGCTTCGAATCGACCGCCACCGCTCTCGCCGAACGCGGTCCCCGTCTCTGAACCCGGGAGCGCGTTCGGCAGCTCCAGAGGCCGTGCTACACTGCCCGCCGTGTTCAGGAAGATCCTCATCGCGAACCGAGGCGAGATCGCCCTCCGCATCATCCGCGCTTGCAAGGAACTCGGTATCGACACCGTGGCGGTGCACTCCGAGGCGGATGCGGACTCGCTGCACGTCAAGTTCGCCGACGAGAGCGTCTGCATCGGTCCGAGCCCGAGCGCCGAGAGCTACTTGAAGATCCCCAGCATTCTTGCCGCCGCGGAGATCACCGGCGCCGACGCCGTCCATCCGGGCTACGGGTTCCTGGCGGAAAACGATCAGTTCGCCGCCGTGGTGCAATCCAGCGGCCTCACCTGGATCGGGCCCCAGCCCGAGGTCATCCGACAGATGGGGGACAAGGCCGCGGCGCGACGTCTCATGCACGCAGCGCACGTCCCCATCGTCCCCGGCACGCCGGGGGTGGTGGCGGACGAGGAAACCGCCCTGGCTTTCGCTGCCCAAGCGGGGTACCCGGTCATCGTCAAGGCGGTGGCGGGCGGCGGCGGCCGGGGCATGCGCGTCGCCCACGACGGGGGGGAGCTGCGGGCGGCGCTGCCGACGGCGCGGGCGGAGGCGGAGAAAGCCTTCGGCAACCCGGATGTCTACATCGAGAAGTACTTGAGCCAACCGCGGCACGTGGAAATCCAGCTGCTCGGCGACAAGCATGGCAACGTGGTGCATCTGGGCGAGCGGGACTGTTCCTTGCAGCGCCGGCACCAGAAGCTCATCGAGGAATCCCCCTCGCCGGCGGTGGACGAGAAACTGCGGCGCAAGCTCGGCGAGGCGGCGGTGCGCGGCGCCCGGCGCGTCGGCTACGACTCCGCCGGCACCATGGAGTTCCTCCTGGACGCCGATGGCAGCTTCTTCTTCATGGAGATGAACACGCGCATCCAGGTGGAGCACCCGGTGACCGAGCTCGTCACGGGCATCGACATCGTCAAGGAGCAGATCGCCAGCGCCGCCGGCGAGCCGCTGCGCTTGAAGCAAGGGGACGTGCACTTCACCGGTCACGCCATCGAGGTGCGCATCAACGCCGAGGACCCACGGCGCGATTTCCGTCCTTCTCCGGGAACCATCGAATTCCTGCACATGCCGGGAGGGATCGGAGTGCGGGTGGACTCGCACATCTATCAGGGCTACACCATCGGGCCCTGGTACGACTCCCTGCTCGCCAAGCTGGTGGTGCACGGCCGCGATCGCGTCGAGGCCATCGCTCGCCTACAGCGCGCCCTGGCCGAATGCCTCATCCTCGGTGTCTCCACCACCACCGAGTTCAGTCTCGAGCTCGTGAGTTCCGACATCTTCCAGAAGGGCCAGGCGACGACGCGCTCGGTGGAAACCTTCCTCGCTGCCGGCGCCGCCGGGCCGGTGTGAGCGCACGCCCGGAGGTCTGGATTTCCTGACCGGGGCCCCCGTGGGCACGCCGCGCCTCCATACGGGACGTTTCTTCGTTCCGCTTGCGAGCCCACTGCCGCATCTGCCACAGTCCGCCTGCCCGCTGCGGCATGCGGCGGCGCGGCGCCGTGGGGGGTGCGATGCGGGAGAGGCTGTTGCGCGGCGGCGCCCTCGGTGCGCTCTTCCTGTTCTTCGCGTTCTCGTGGCTCACCTACACGCCGTCCTTGTGGCCGGCCCCGGTGAGCTGGCACACGCTCTCCACCACCGCCCATCCCTGCGGTCCCCTCGGCTTGCTCCTGGCCCACGCTGCGGTGAGCCTGCTCGGTCGCGTCTTCTCTGTCCTTCTCGTCGCCGCTCTCGGCGTCGTGGCCCTTTCGATCCTGTGGAGCTGGAAGAAGCAGCGGCACCTCCGCCTGCAGCTGCGCTTGCTGGCTCTCGCGGCGCTCGGCACCGCCACCCTCGAGCTCGCGGCGAGCGATGGGGCAGGGGGCAGCGTCGGCCGGCTGGAGATCCAGGTGATCGCGGCGCTGGTGGGTCGGGCCGGCACCATCCTTTTGGTCGCAGCGCTGCTGGCGTTGCTGCTGCTGCGCTACGGCACCCCGGTGCTCCGTCTCCTGCACGGACGGGCCGGTTTCCTGCATGCTCTTTGCGCCCGCAGCGGCCGCGCCGCGCTGGACCTCGGCGCCCGTCTCGGCGCGCCACTCCACGCCTGGCTGTTGCCGGACGGGAGCACGGCCGCGCCGGCGCTCCTGACCGTACCCGCCGCCGAGCTGCGCCCGCCGCCGCGGCCCGCCGCCGAGACGCGGCCGCGTCCGCCGGTGGAGTTGCCACCGCGCATTCGTGATCTCTGCACGCCACCGGCGCCGCGCGTCGCCGCCGTACCCGGCAGCCAGCCGGCCAGCGAGCGCGACGAACCGCGACCGCGCGCCCGGGCCGCAACCCGCTACGTTTGCCCGCAGCTCGAGATCCTGAACGAAGCGGCGGCGGCGCCGCTCGGCGCCAGCGACGACGAGTACCTGCGGCTGTCCCGCACCCTGGAGGAGAAGCTCGCCGACTTCGGCATCGGCGGGCGGGTGTCGGAGGTGCAGCCGGGCCCGGTGATCACGACCTACGAGTTCGAGCCCGCGGCGGGCATCAAGGTCAGTCAGGTGACGAGCCGCGTCGACGATCTCGCCATGGCGCTGCGGGCCCAATCGATCCGCATGGTCGCACCCATCCCCGGGAAGGCGGCCATCGGCATCGAGATCCCCAACGGCAAGAGCCATGTCGTGGCGCTGCGGGAGATCATGCAATCCTGGTCCGACGATCTGCATGTCGGCGCCCTGGGGCTGGCGCTCGGCAAGACCGTGAGCGGCGCTCCTTTCTTCGCTGATCTCGCCGCCATGCCGCATCTCCTCGTCGCCGGCGCCACCGGTTCGGGGAAAAGCGTTTGCATCAACGTCATCCTCTGCAGCCTGCTGCTGCGTCACGACCCCAACGAGGTGAAGCTCCTCCTGGTGGATCCCAAGATGCTGGAGCTCAACGCTTACCGGGACATCCCGCACCTCTTGCACCCCGTGGTGACCGACCCGAAGGAAGCCTACAAGGCCTTGCACTGGATGACGGCGGAGATGGAGCGGCGCTACCGCGAGCTGGCCCGTGCCGGCGTGCGCAACATCGTCGGCTACAACAAGAAAGTGCGCGCCGGAGAACTGCAGGGCGAGGCAGGGGGCGAGCACGACCTGCTGCCCTATGTCGTGGTGGTGGTGGACGAGCTGGCGGACCTGATGATCCAGGTGGGTGGCGAGATCGAAACCCCCATCGCCCGTCTCGCCCAGATGGCTCGGGCGGTGGGCATCCATCTCGTGGTGGCGACCCAGCGTCCCTCGGTGGACGTGATCACCGGGGTCATCAAGGCGAACTTCCCCTGCCGCATCGCCTTCCAGGTCTCGTCGCGGGTCGATTCACGCACCATCCTGGACGGCAACGGCGCCGAGAGTCTGCTCGGGCGCGGCGACATGCTCTTCCTGCCCGGCGGGCGGCCGACACCGATCCGCTTGCACGGCGCCTTCGTCAGCGTCGAGGAGTGCGAGCGCGTCGCGGCGCACTGGCGCGCCTTCGGCCAACCTGGAGGGCAGCTGGATCTCGACGATGCCCGGGGTGGCGCGGCCGGCGAGGCCTCGGGGGACGACGATCTCTTCGAGGCGGCCCGCGAGCTCGTCGTCAGCAGCGGCGTCGCTTCGGTTTCCTATTTGCAGCGCCGCTTGAAGGTGGGGTATTCTCGGGCTGCCAGGATCATGGACATGCTCGAGGAAGCCGGCGTCGTGGGTCCGGCCCTGGGCGCCAAGGCACGCGAGATCCTAGAGCGACCCGAAGACCTGCCACAGAACGTCGAGTGACCTTTTTGCCTGCCCCCGTGGTGACATGATCCCCGTTCTGCCCGAGGCCGCGCCCGGCGCGCCGGCACCCACCCTGGCCGGCCTGCGCGTCTACCTGGACTCACTCGGATGCGCCAAGAACCTGGTGGATTCCGAGGCCACCTTGGGGCTGCTGGCCGCCGCCGGCGCCGCCCCGGTGGAAGATCCCGCCGCGGCGGAGATCCTCCTGGTCAACACCTGCGGCTTCCTCGAGGCCGCCCGGGAGGAATCCATCCAGCGCATCCTGGAGCTGGCGGCACAGAAGTCCTATGGGCGGGCCCGCGTCCTCGGCGTCCTTGGTTGCCTGGTGTCGCGGGCGCCGGCCGAGCTGGCGGCAGCGCTGCCAGAGGTGGATGTCTGGCTGCCGGCGGGAGCGCAGGGCACGCTGTGCGCCAGCCTGGAGGCGGTGCTGGCGCGGCAGCCGGCGCCGCAACTCCGCGCCGCCGCGGATCGCTCGGGGAGCCGACGGGCACCGAGCGGCGCCTTCGCCGGCTTCGGCAGCCGGGTGTTGTTGACACCGGCGCACACCGCCTATCTCAAGATCTCCGAAGGCTGCAGCAACAAGTGCAGCTTCTGCTCCATCCCGCTCATGCGCGGCACCCAGCGCAGCCGCAGCCTCGAAGCGCTGGTGGCGGAGGCGGAGGGCCTCGCCGCGCGCGGCGTCCGCGAGCTGCATTTGGTCGCCCAAGATCTCACCCACTACGGTTTCGATCTGCCCGGACGGCCCGATCTCCTCGATCTGGTGACCGCGCTGCACGGGATCGACGGCATCGAATGGTTGCGTCTGCTGTACGCGCACCCGAGCCATCTCACGCCGCGCCTGTCCCAGGGGCTATTCCAACTCCCGAAGATGACGCGCTATCTGGATATGCCGGTGCAGCACGCCTCGACGCGCCTGCTCCGGGCCATGCACCGGCCCTACACGGCGACCTCGTTGCGCCGCCAGTTCCTGGAGCTCCGCCAGCGCATCCCGGGCCTGACACTGCGCACCTCCGTGATCGTCGGCTTTCCCGGGGAAGGGGAGAGCGATTTCCTCGCTCTCGTGCGCTTCCTCGAGGAAATCCAGTTCGATCGGCTGGGCATCTTCACCTACTCCCGCGAGCCCGGCACCCCGGCCTACGGGTTGGCCGGGAGGCCGCGCGCCAGCACCGTGTCCGAGCGGCTGCAAGCTTTGACGGAATTGCAAATGCACCTGGCGGCGCAACGCGCCCGGGCCCGGGTGGGGACGCGGGCGCGAGTGCTGGTGGACGCACGACTCGAGAAGAATGCAGAGGAAACCTCGCCGTTCGCCCGCGGTGCCGTGGCCATCGGGCGCAGCGAGGGAGAAGCGCTGGACATCGATGGTCTCGTGTTCCTGGAGGGTGGTCCCGACCTCCAACCGGGTCGATTCGTCGACGTCGAGATCCTCGACGCCGACGTGCACGACCTGCGCGGGCGGGTCTTGCCGCACTCCGCGGTCAGCGTCTGAAGTGCTTTGTCCGTGCGTTGTTGCCGCGCTGGTCCCGGGCTCTTCTCCTTGACTTGGCCCGACCCCTGCACCTTAACTTGAGGTGGCCGTGCCCCCGCGAGGGCTCGACCGAGGAGGAGAGTCCTTGCGACGGATGCGGACCGCGATGCTGCGGGTGTGGCTCGGTGGCGCCGTCATCGCCGGTTTCGGGACACTCTCCGCCCAGGAAGGGCCGGTCACCAACTTCGACCTGGTGCGCGATGCGGCGCGCTCCGCCTGCCGTGACCTGAGCGGCAAGCTGCCGGAGTCGCAGCGTGGCAGCATGCTGGCAGTGCACAGCGTCGGGAGCCACGACGGCTCCTTCATGGTGGAAAACACCCTCACGGCCGAGCTTGCCGTGGCCGGATTCCAGGTGCGCGCGCTGCCCGATTCCACCGGGCCGGTGCTCGAGTTCGAGGTCGTGGATCTAGGGATCACCTACACTCGTAGCTGGCGCCATGCGTGGCTGGGGGAGAAGCGCGTGGCGCGCGAGGCCCGGGCTCGAATCTTCGCCCGCCTCCTGGATCAAGACACGGGCGGCATCCTCTGGGGCGAGCAAGCAGAGGCCAAGGTGGTGGACGAGATCGCACAAGAGGATCTGCCGTCGGTGGAGGAGAAAGGCAGCTCCGATTACCTGAAAGCGACGTTGCCCCCGCAGGGCTGGAACAAGCTCGTCGAGCCCGTGGTGGTGACGGGCATCGTCGTCGGCCTGATTGTGCTCTTCTTCGCCAACCAGGACACCTCCAACTGAGGCGAGACGTAAGGCGCGGGCGGCAAGAAAGGGACGGCATTGGACCCACAGCAGGCGCTGGCGCAAGGTCGCCACCTCATCGGCCTCGGCCGTTTCGCCGACGCGGTGCGTCTCCTGCAACAGGCGGCCTACCATCGGCCGGAGTGGCCGGACGTGCAGCATCAGCTGGCACTGGCGCTGTCGCTCGCCGGTGAGCCGCTGCGCGCCGAGTCGCACCTGCAGCGCGCGCTGGAGCTGCACCCGGACTACGCCGAGGCGCATCTGAACCTCGCCATCCTTCTCTTCGAGCGCGGCGCCTATCAGGTCGCCCGGGAACATCTGCGCGCCTTCGACCGGCTGGTGCACAAGAGCGGTGGCCACTTGCCAGAAGCAGCACTGGACGATCTGGCCCAGCGCCACGCGGCGCTGGCCGAGCGCTACAAGAGCTACGGCCTGCTGGACGAAGCGGAGGAAGAAATGCGGCGCGCGCTCCGCCTCTGCCCGGGATACGGCGATTGGCGTTTGCGCTTGGCGCGCTTGCTCTTCGAGCGCGGCCAGTTCGCCGCCGCCGGAGAACAGCTGGAGCTGGTGCTGCGCGCCCGCCCCGAGCTCGACGAAGCCCGCTTGCTCCAAGGGCGGCTGGCGTCGGCACAGGGCGATACGGAAGCGGCCCGCGCGGCCTGGAAGCTCGTCCGCGACGGCTCGGCAGCGGCACAAGCGCGCGCGCTCCTGGACGCCCTGGAAGAGAGCCGGCCGGCGGCGCGCTGGGTCGCCGGCGGCGACGACGACCTCTCCTGGGGAGCACGGTGAAGGCGCGGTGGCGCATGCGCCTGCGTCTCCTGCTTGCTCTGGCCTGCGGCGCGGCCCTCTGTCTCCCGAGCGCCTGTGGCTTGCCCCCGATCCCGGTGGGCAAGACCTCGGAGCGTTACGAGTTCGAGGTCGGCCGGGTGGCACTGGAAGCGAAACAGTATCTGGAGGCGCAAACCCACTTGAAGCGCTTCCTGGACGCACACCCCGGGCACGCGCTCGCCGATTCGGCGCAATTCCTCCTCGGTCAGGCGCAGTTCAAGAGCCGCTCGTACGCCGAGGCGGCGGTGGAGTATTCCATCCTAGTGCGGGAGTTCCCGCGCAGCGAGCTGCGTGACGACGCGGCCTATCAGGAGTGCTTCTGCTACTTCTCCCAGATGCGCAAGCCCCAGCTCGATGCCACCTTCGCGCTGCGGGCACGGGATTGCCTGAACGATTTCTTGATCCGCTACCCCGAGTCGCCGCAGGGGAAGGAGGCGTCGGAGCGACTCGCCGATATCGCCAATCAGCTGGCGGAAAAGGAGTACGAGCTGGGCAAGACCTGGACGAACATGAAGCGCTACGAGGCGGGTCTCATCTGGTTCGACGAGGTGCTGACGCAGTATCCGACCAGCCGCTGGGTGCCGGACGCCTTGCTCTGGAAAGCGCGCTGCCAGGAAAAGCTGGGCCAAGCCGCAGAGGCGGAAGCGACTTACCAGCGCCTGCTCGCCGATTTTCCCACCCACCGCGCTGCCGAACAGGCCCGGCGCACGCGGCCGCGGCCAACCGCGGACACCGCCCCGCCAACGCCCAGGTAGCGCCATGCGCGTCGCCCTCTTCGGAGGCAGCTTCGATCCAGTGCACCAGGGACACCTGCTGGTGGCGGAGTTCCTGCGCCAGCGGGAAAGGTTGGATCGCGTCGTCTTCATCCCCGCCTGGCGGTCACCGCTCAAACCGCGCAGCCGCGGCAGCCCGGCGGCGCGCCTCGCCATGCTGCGCCTCGCCGTGCGCGGCAATCCCGCTTTCCGCTTGAGCACCATGGAACTCCGTCGCGGCGGTCCTTCCTTCACCATCGACACGGTGCGCCTCTGGCGGCGGCGGCAGCGGCAGCGGCAGCGACCCTTCCTTCTCTTGGGCGGCGACGCCTTGCTCGAGCTGCACACCTGGCGTGACTGGCGCGACCTGCTCCAGGAAGCGCGCCTGCTGGTCTTCGCCCGCCCCGGCGCAGCGGCAGCGCGGCGGCGGGCCCGGTCCCTCGGCCTGCCCTACCACGAGGTGGCGCTGTGCTCCACCTCGAGCTCGGCGCTGCGCTCCTCGTTGCGCCGGCAGCGCAGCATCCGCTACCAGGTACCGGAGCCGGTGCGGCGCTACATCGAGAAGCACCGTCTCTACGGCTGGCGGGGTGAGGAGCGCCCATGAAGGTGCTGCTTCTCGACGGCACCGGTCTCGCCTATCGCTCGTACTATGCCTTCGTGCGCCACCCGCTGCGCACTTCCCGCGGCGAGGAGACGAGTCTCACCTTCGCTTTCGTCAACACCTTGCTCAAGCTCCTGGAACGCAAGACTCCGGAGCGCGCTTGCATCGTCTTCGACGCCCCGGGACCCACCTTCCGCCATCTCCTGGATACGGAATACAAGGCGGGGAGACCCGCCATGCCCGACTCCATGCGGGCCCAGCTGCCGCGCTTGCACGAGATGCTCGATGCCTTCCGCTTGCCGCGGCTGCAGATTCCCGGCGTCGAAGCCGACGATGTCCTGGGCACCCTGGCACGTCGCTTCGAGACCCAAGGGGCCCAGGTGGTCCTGGTGACCAGCGACAAGGACTTCCAGCAGCTGCTCTCGGATTCCATCCATCTGCTGCGCTGGCGGCGGACGCCCGGCGACTTGGAGGAGTTCGGTCCGGAAGAGTTGCATGCGGCCCTCGGGCTGCAGCCGGAACAGGTGGTGGATTACCTGGCGCTGTGCGGCGATACGGTGGACAACGTGCCCGGCGTTCCCGGCGTGGGGGAGAAGACGGCGCGCCAGCTCATCGCCGCCCACGGCTCGCTGGATGCGCTCTACGCCCACTTGGAGCAAGTGCCGAGCGCCGCCTTGCGCCGCAAGCTGGAGGCAGGCCGGCAGAGTGCGGTGCAGTCCCGGGAACTGCTGCGCTTGGTCACCGACGTGCCCCTCGAGCTCGACCCCGCCACGCTGGTGTGGGAAGAACCGGACTGGCCGCGGCTCAGGGCGCTGCTCCGGGAGCTGGAGTTCTTCCAGTTGCTGCGCCAGCTGCCGGCGGCGCCGCGCGGCAGCACCGCGCCACCAGAGCTCCACGCCGTCGACGACGCCGCCGGCCTCGCCGCCATGGCGCAGGCTCTTGCCGCCGCGCCGAGCCTGGCGTTGCTGCCCGAGCTGGAAGCAGGCAGCGGACGCCTGCGCGCCCTCGGCCTGGCGCCGGCGCCGGACACCGCCTTTGTCCTCCGCCTCGCCGACAGCAGCGGCCAGCTGCCGCTCGGCGGTCTGGGATTGCTGCCCGGGCCGGAAGCGGGCTGGTCCTGGGAGGCTTTGCGTCCGGTGCTCGGGCCTGTACTCGCCCGCTCGGACCTCTGCAAGGTCGGGCACGATCTCAAGTCTGTCGCCGTGCAGCTCGAGCCGGCGGCGCTTGCCCTCGCGCCCCCGTGGTTCGACACCATGGTGGCGGCCTATGTGCTCGAGCCGTCGCGGGCGGCGCCTGCTCTCGAAACCTTGGCGGCCCAACACCTGGACACCCACCTGGAGAGCACCGCCGGGTCGGCGTCGGCCCGCCTCGAACTGCTGCAGCGTCTCGGCCGCCGCGCCGTGGCCTTGCGGCGCCTGGTCGAACCACTCAGCGAACGTCTCACCGCCGAGCACCTGCTGCCCTTGTTCGAGACCGTCGAGATGCCCCTCGCCGCAGTGCTCCTCGACATGGAACGCTGCGGGGTGAAGGTGGACGAGAAGCGCCTGCGGGAACTGTCGCGGGAGCTGGAAGCGAAGAGCGAGGCGCTGGCGGAAGCGATCTACCGCGCTGCCGGGCGGCGCTTCAACCTGCACTCGCCCCGCCAGCTGGGGGAAGTTCTCTTCGACGACCTGAAGCTGCCGCACGGACGGCGGACCCGTACCGGCTGGAGCACCGACGGGGACGTCCTCGAACGCTTGGCAGAGGAGCACGAGCTGCCGCGCCAAGTGCTCGAGTTCCGCCAACTGACGAAGCTGCACTCCACCTACACCGAAGCGTTGCCGCGTCTGGTGCATCCCCGCACCGGACGCATCCATACCCGCTTCAACCAGACCGTGGCTTCCACCGGGCGGCTGTCGTCGTCGGATCCCAACCTGCAGAACATCCCTACCCGCAGCGAGTGGGGGCGGCGCATTCGCGCCGCTTTCGTCCCTGAAGCGCCGGACGGCAGGCTGCTGTCGGCGGACTATTCCCAGGTGGAGCTGCGCATCATGGCCCATCTCTCCCAGGACCGCGCTTTGCTGCAAGCCTTCCGCAGCGGCGGCGACGTGCACACCTTGACCGCGGCGCGCATCGCCGGCTGCGCGCCGGAAGCGGTGACGCCAGCGCAGCGCGCCGCGGCGAAGACGGTCAACTTCGGGGTCCTCTACGGCATGGGGGCGCGTGGTTTGTCGCAGCAGCTCGGCATCGAGGTCGAGGAAGCCCGGCGCTTCATCGACGAGTACTTCGCCGGCTATCCCGGCGTCCGCGCCTACACCCAGGAAATGGTGCAGCGCGCCCGCGCGCAGGGCCATGTGACCACGCTCCTCGGGCGCAAGCTGTCGCTCCCGGACTTGCAGAGCGCGCACCCGGGGCAACGGGCTTTCGCCGAGCGCGTGGCGGTCAACGCTCCCATCCAGGGCAGCGCCGCCGATCTGATCAAGACCGCCATGGTGCGGGTGCACCGGCGCCTGCAAGCCGGCGGCGGGCGCGCCCGCATGATCCTGCAAGTGCACGACGAGCTCCTCTTCGAAGTGCCGGAAGCGGAAGTGGAGTCGGTGGCCGCGCTGGCGCGCCACGAGATGGAGCATGCCTTGCCTCTTTCCGTGCCTCTGGTGGTAGAGATCGGCAGCGGCCGCAACTGGGCCGAGGCGCACTGATGCGGCGCTACGCCGTGGTCGGGGGCATTGGGGCGGGGAAGTCCACCGTCTGCCGCTTGCTGGCGCGGCACGGCGGCCGCGTCGTGGACGTGGACCGCCTGGGGCACCGCGCGCTGCGCCTGCCGCGGCTGCGCCAACAATTGTCGGCGCGCTTCGGCACTGCTATGTTGGGCCCCGGCGGCGAGGTGGATCGCCGGCGTCTGGGGCGGCGCGTCTTCCGCGACCCTTCCGCCCTGCGGGCCCTCAACGCTCTGGTCCATCCCGAGATCGGCAGGCTGCTGCGCCGGCGCCTGCAGAGCCTCGAACGGCGCGGCGTGCCTTACGTCCTCATCGACGCGGCACTCTTCTTGGAGCTGGATCTGGGCCTGCCCGTGGACGCCGTGGTCGCGGTCACCGCGCCGCGGGCAGTGCGTCGGCAGCGGCTGCTGCAACGGGGCTTGAGTGCAGCGGAGGTCGAGGCGCGCTTGCACAGCCAGCGGCGTCTCGGCGTCTGGACGCGCCGGGCCGACCTCCGCCTCGACAACCGCGGTTCGCGGGCGGATCTCGTGACCCAGGTGGAGGAGCTCTGGCGGCAGCTCGAACGGCGCCGCCGGCAACGTGGAGGACGGGGATGGAAAAGACTCTGAGTCCCGGCGAGCTGCGGCAGCGACTCGATCACCTCAAGGAGTTCCTTTGATCTGCCCCATCGCACCGCGGCGCTTGCCGAGCTCGAGCGCCGCATGGCGGCGGCGGATTTCTGGGAAACACCCCAAGCGGCGCGCGGCGTGCTCGCCGAGGCCAAGCAGCACAAGCTCTGGCTGGAGCCGGTGCAGCGGCTGCAGACGCGCCTGGCGGAGTTGCAGGAGCTAGAAGCTCTGGCGCGCGGCGAGAACGACGCCGCCACCCTGGAGGACGTCCGCGCCGAACTCGAGAGCCTGTCCGGCGAGCTGGAGGCGTTGGAATTCCGCCTCATGCTCGGCGGCGAGGACGACGCCAAGCCTGCATTCCTCTCCATCCATCCCGGTGCCGGTGGGCTCGAGTCGCAGGACTGGGCCGAGATGCTGCTCCGGATGTACACGCGCTTCTGCGAGCGCCACGGCTGGGAAAGCGAGCTCGTCGACCTGCAGGCGGGGGAAGGGGCGGGGATCAAGGACGCCACCTTGGAAGTGCGCGGCGAGTACGCCTACGGCTACTTGAAGGCCGAGAACGGCGTGCATCGGCTGGTGCGCATCTCGCCCTTCGACGCCAACCAGCGCCGGCACACCTCTTTCGCCTCGGTGTACGTCTATCCGGAGGTGGAGGAGGACGCGGAGGTGGAGATCCGCGACGCCGACTTGCGATTGGACACCTTCCGCGCCAGCGGCGCCGGCGGCCAGCACGTCAACAAGACGAACTCCGCGGTGCGTATCACCCACCTGCCGACAAAGATCGTGGTCAGCTGCCAGAGCGAGAGGTCGCAGCACCGCAACCGCGAGACGGCGATGAAGATCCTGCGCGCCCGGCTGTACCAGCACTACCAGGCCCTGGAAGCGGAGAAACGGGCCGAGCGCGAGCCGGAGAAGAAGCAGATCGAATTCGGCCACCAGATCCGCTCCTACGTTTTCCAACCCTATACGCTGGTGAAGGATCACCGCACCGGCATCGACACGAGCAACGTGCAGGCGGTCATGGACGGCGATCTGGATGCATTCGTCGAGGGCTACCTGAAGACGGCGAGCGAGGCCCGCAAAGACGTGCGACCGTCCTGAAGCAAAGAGGTGCCATGGGCCGGCCAGAACAGCTGCAGCAGGAGCGCTTGGAGAAGCTCGACGCCTGGCGGCGGCAAGGCCAGGAACCGTATCCCTATGCTTTCCCGCGCACGCACACCACCGAGCAGGTCCGCGCCCAGGAAGCAGCGCTCGCGGGAGGGGAGGTGGCCCTCGCCGGACGCCTGATGACGCTGCGCGGCCACGGCAAGACCGCCTTCGCTCACCTCCAGGATGGCGGCGGGCGCCTGCAGGTCTACGCCCGGCAGGACGATCTGGGAGAGCCGCGCTTCGCCCTTTGGAGCTTGCTCGAGGTGGGCGACTTCGTCGGCCTGCGGGGGGAAGTCTTCCGCACCCGCACCGGAGAGCTCACGGTGCGCGTCCAGGACTTCCAGCTCCTTGCCAAAGCGCTGCGACCGCTGCCGGACAAATGGCACGGCCTGGCGGACAAGGAAGTGCGCTACCGGCAACGCTACGTCGATCTCATCGTGAACGCCGAGGTGCGCTCCGTGTTCGAGAAGCGCTCCCGTGTGTTCACCGCGATGCGGCGTTTCCTCGAGGCTCGCGGCTGGCTGGAGGTGGAAACGCCGGTGCTGCAGCCCCTCTACGGCGGCGCCACCGCCCGCCCCTTCGCCACCCACCACAACGCCCTCGACATGCCGCTCTTCCTGCGCATCGCTCCGGAGCTCTATCTGAAGCGCCTCCTGGTCGGAGGCTTCGAGGGGGTCTTCGAGTTCGCCCGCAACTTCCGCAACGAAGGCATGGATCGCAGCCACAACCCGGAGTTCACCATGCTGGAGCTCTACGTGGCCTACTGGGACTACCAGGACATGCTGCGGTGCACCGAAGAGCTGCTGGCGAGCACCGCCCAGGCAGTGGCTGGGGGCACCCGACTTCCCTGGGGCGAAGCGAGCCTCGATTTCACCCCGCCCTTCGCCCGCCTGCCTTTCTTCACCGGCCTGGAGCAAGCGACGGGAAAGGATCTGCGCCAGGCAGAGAGCCCCACCTTGCAGGCGGAGGCGCGCCGCCACGGCCTCGAGGGGCGCGAGGGCGCCAGCAGGGGAGAGCTGTTGGAAGCGCTCTTCGGCGCCCTCGTCGAACCGGGCCTCGTGCAGCCCACTTTCGTCCTCGACCACCCGCAGGAGATCTCGCCGCTGGCGAAAGCGCATCGCCACCAAGCCGGACTGGTGGAGCGCTTCGAGCTCTTCGCTGCCGGCATGGAGCTGGCCAACGCTTTCTCCGAGCTCAACGATCCGCTGGAGCAACGGGCACGCTTCGAGGCGCAACGGCGCCTGCGCGCCGGCGGAGCGCTGGAAACCCAACCTCTCGACGAGGACTACCTCCGCGCCCTGGAATACGGCATGCCGCCGGCGGGCGGTCTCGGCGTCGGTATGGACCGCCTGGTCATGCTGCTCACCGACACCCACTCCATCCGCGATGTCCTCCTCTTCCCGGCCATGCGGCCCGAAGCCGCCGGCGAGGGCCCCGCCGGCGACGCCTAGGAAGGACAGCGTGCACTACTCCTGGAAGGTCGGTTTCCGCTACCTGCGGCCGCGGCGGCGGCATTTCCTCATCTCCGTCCTCACCTCGATCGCCACCACCGGGGTCATCTTCGCGGTGGCGGCGCCCCAGATCACCCTCTCGGTGATGAACGGCTTCGAGACCGAAGTGCGCCGGCGCGTGGTCAACACCAACTACCACGTCATCGTGCTGTCCCAGAAACCGTTCACCGACCACGCCGAGACCATGGAGCGCCTGCGCCGTCTGCCCGACGTGGTGGCCCAGTCCCCCTTCGTGCGCCGCGAGGCGATCCTCGTCCTGGGCAGCGGCGCCCGCATCACCCAGCGCTTGCACGGCTGCATCGTTCTCGGCATCGAACCGGAGCTGGAAGCGCAGACCACCCGGGTGATGCAGACCATCAAACCGGATTTCGTGGGCTTCGACACCACGCTCTTCGACGCCGTGGACGCCCGGCATTATCCGGGCATCGTCATCGGCTTCGAGCTGGGCCGCGATCTCGGCGCCAGCCTGGGCGACGTGGTCACCCTGGGAGCGCTGAAGGAGGTGCCGCCGGAAGCACACGGGAAGCTGAAGCCGGAGCAGACCGCCAGAGATTTCCGTGTCGTCGGCTTCATCA
>DASRJW010000051.1 GCA_035649275.1 Candidatus Krumholzibacteriia bacterium | reverse complement strand
CCCCCGGGTGTAGAGCAGGCCGTTGTGCATCCAGTAGCGCACGAACGGCTTCCCCGTCGCCGCCTCGCTCTGGGCGAGCTCGTTTTCGTGGTGCGGGAAAATCAAGTCCATGCCGCCGCCGTGCAAATCCAAGCTCTCCCCCAGATACTGCATCGCCATGGCGGAACACTCGATGTGCCAGCCGGGCCGCCCTGGCCCCCAGGGGCTCGGCCACTGCGGCTCTCCCGGCTTCGCCGCTTTCCAGAGGGCGAAGTCCAGGGGATCGTCCTTCTCTTCGCCGACTTCGATGCGGGTGCCGCTCAGCATGTCGTCCACGCTGCGCCCCGACAGCTGCCCATAGTCACGGAAGCTGCGCACGCGGAAGTAGACATCGCCTCCCGGTGCGGCATAGGCGTGCCCCCGGGCGATCAGCGTTTCGATGAGGGCGATGATCGCGGGGATGTGTTCGGTAACCCGGGGATAATGCGCCGCGGTCAGCAAGTTCATCGCCTGGGCGGCTTCGTGGCAACGGAGGATGTTGCGCTCCGCCACGCTCTCCGGGGTCGTCCCCTCGCGCCGGGCCCGGTCGATGATCTTGTCGTCCACGTCGGTGAAGTTCTGCACGTGGACGACGCGGTACCCCCGATGCTCGAGCCAGCGGCGCAGGACATCGGCGGTGAGGAAGGGCAAGAAGTGTCCGATGTGCGGCTTGTCCTGCACCGTCATGCCGCAGACGTAGAGGCCGACGCGGTCCGGGTGGACGGGAACGAAGTCGTGCTCCCGTCGCGTCAAGGTGTCGTAAACCCGCAGACCCACTGCAGCCTCCCGCTCCGTCTTTGGCGGAGGGGGAGCCTAGCATCGCCCTCGGGCGCTGGCAAAGCGCCGCCGGCCGCGCGCGGCGCGCCCGGCCTCGCTCCTAAGTGGTGGCAGGCGCGACCGTCGTCATTCCGGCGCGCTCGGCACCTTTCCTCCCGCGGGCGCCTCCGGATCGGAGTCGTCTTCCGCCTCCGCCTCCCCACCGCCCCGGCGCGGCAGGCGCCCCTCCCCACCCAGGGCGCGCTGCACGATGTACTCGAGCTGGCCGTTGACGCTGCGAAACTCGTCCGCCGCCCAGCGCCGCAGAGCCGCGTAGAGCTCGGGGCGGAGGCGCACGAGAATGGTTTTGCGCTCCGCCATGTCACGCCTCCCTCAGGAGTAGAGGGTGCCGGCGTTGATCACCGGCGTCACCCGTTCGCTGGTCAGCACCACCAGGAGATTGCTCACCATCTGGGCCTTGCGTTCCTCGTCGAGCTGCACCAGGCGTTTGGCACCGAGCTGGTCGAGCGCCATCTCCACCATGCTGACCGCGCCTTCGACGATGCGCTTGCGGGCGGCGATGATGGCTTCCGCCTGCTGTCGCTGCAGCATGGCGTTGGCGATTTCCGGCGCGTACGCCAGATGGCTGAGACGGGCCTCGTCGACGATGACGCCGGCGCGGGACAGGCGCTCCTGCAGTTCCTGCCGCAAGGCGTCGGAGACCTCGTCGGTGCTTCCCCGGAGCGAGATGGTGCCGCCCTCGGGTTCGTCGTAGGGGTACGCCTTCGCCAGGTGCCGTAGCGCCGAGTCGCTCTGCACGGCGACGAAGTTCTCGAAGTTCTCCACCTCGAAGAGGGAGGAGTAGGTGTCCGCCACCCGCCAAACCACGACCGCGGCGATCTCGATCGGATTGCCGACCAGGTCATTGACCTTGAGGCGCTCCCCTTCCTGGTTGCGGGCCCGCAGCGACAGCTTCCGTTTCACCGTGAACGGATTGACCCACCAGAAGCCGTTCTGCTTCACCGAGCCGACGTAAGCGCCGAAGAGCACCAGCACCGACGCCTGGTTCGGATTCACCACGAAGAAACCGGGCAGGGAGAGAGCGAAAGCGAGGAAGGCCGCCACGGCACCGAGAACAGTCGCAAGCTCATCTTCGCGCACTCCCGTGGCGAGTAACCAGATCCCCAACCCGAGGAGGAGGAAAGCGAGAACGAGGGCGAGGTAGCCCGAGAGCGGCTTGCGGGTGAACTCCTTCATGGCCATGTGCGGCCTCCTTTCAAAATTCAATCAAAAAGATATCATAACGATATGCACAGCGCAAGACCCCTCGTTCCGATTGTTTAAATGAATGTTAATAATAGACTTAGAGCTTAGACGGGCTTGCAGTGGAGGGCCTGGGTCGATCCTGGAGCGGAAGACGGCGCGACACGTCCCTAGAGCCCAGGGCCTCGCCTCGCGTTGACTTTTCCGCCGCGGGCGGGCATTCTAGCCCTCCCTTGGCGCACTTGGGGCCGTTCCCAGTCGGCGTGCGCTTCCCTGCTCGTCTCGTGGACTTCAGGAGTCGAGGCCATGTCGCGCGTCTGTCAGGTCACCGGGAAGAAGGCCCAGTACGGCAACCTGGTGAGCCACGCCAACAATCGCACTGGCCGCCGGTTCGAGGTGAACCTGCAGAGCAAGCGCTACTGGTTCGAGGAAGAGAAGCGCTGGATCCGGCTCCGCCTCAGCACCCATGGGATGAAGATCATCAACCGCCGTGGGCTCCCCGCGGTGATCGCCTCGATACGACGTCGCGGCGAGAAGATCTGAGCTCCCGAGCAGCCGCCGCCGCCATCGCCGTCCACCACTCCCGCATCGACCACCACGCGCTCGCCGCACACGACCGGTAGTGCCGCAAGCTCTCCCGTGCGCGCTTGGAGGAATTCTGCGCTTGTGCGCGGCTCGCTAGAGGTAGCTGCGCCGGTCACGACTCCGTGAACGGCAGCCGCCCTTGCTCCAGCTTGGGAGAATCGCTGGCGGCCCCGGAACGACGCCGTGCCTTGCGGACCGGTGCTGCGGCGGGAGGCCGAACCGCGGCGGGCGGCGGTGGCGCCGCCACCCCGGTGCGCTCCTCGTAGAGCGACGGCTCCGGCACCAGCTGGCGGAAGAGACTCGACTCGCGCTTGTAGAAGCCCTCGGTGTGCAACGAGTCTTCCAGCTCCAGCAACTCGTAATCGAGATGGTGGCCGATCTCGTGCAGGAGCGTGCGCAAGAAGGTCTTGAACGCCACCACTTGCTTCCGTTGCGCCGTCCGCATCCACACCGTGACGAGCGGCTTCTTCCCTTCTTCGGGCTCGTAGAGACCATGCAGCTCGCCCCAGGAGTGCGACGGCCGTTTGGCGAGGACACGGAGCCGCAGACCGGAAACGCGCAGCGCCGCCAGAATCTCCGCCGTGAGCCGGCTCGCCGCGACCTCCGTCGCGGGCCGATCCGATTGCTGCAGGGCTCGCGCCAGAGCCGCCACCAGCGGTTCGAGGCGCTCCGGCGCCGGCAGGCGCACGAAACTCACCTCGTTGCTGCGGTCGTAGATGCGCCGGGCGCGAGCCGGCAAGCGTTTGTAGTAGGCGAAGGGCATGCGTGGTACCCCCGCTTCATCCTGCGACCGACGCGAGCTCAAGGTCAATCCAAGATCTGTCGCGCCGTCGCGGCGAAGCGGCGCGCCCGCTCCGGGTCCAGGGGAGCCTCGGCGCGGCCACCTTGTTTCAGCGCCGAGCCGACGATGATCCCATCGGACTCGCGCAGGTAGAGACCCAGGCTCTGCTCGGTGACGCCGCTGCCGACGTAGAGCGGCACGCCGAGCTCGAGGGCGCGGACGCTGCGCAGGTCGTCCACATTGGTGGCCCAACCGGTACCGCGGCCGGTGACGATGAGCGCGTCGGCGTGGCCGCGCTGCACGGCGTCGCGTGCTTCGTCGGCGACGTTCTCGTGCGCCAGGCTGCGGCCGTGCTTGACCTGTACGTCGGCCCAAACGGCCACGGCAACGCCGAGCCGGCGGCGCAGGCGCAGCGTCTCTGCGGCGCGGCCCTCGAGCACGCCCTGGTCCGTGGCGGTGGCGCCGACGTGTACGTTCACCCGCACGAACGCCGCTCCGGTGGCCGCCGCCACCGCCACCGCTGCCGCCGCGTCGTTGCGCAGCACGTTCACCCCCACGGTGAGATCCGGCAGCTCCCGCCGCAGGCACGCCACCACCCGCGCCATCACCGCCACCGTCACGGGCTCGACGCCGGCGCCGTGGAAGGGCGCATCGCCGAAGTTCTCCACCAAGCAGGCAGCGAAGCCGGCATCGGCCAGGGTGCGCGCCTCGGCGAGGGCTTGCGCTTCGATCGCGTCCACGGCGAGAGCGGCCCGCGGCGCGCCGGGGAGCGGCGGCAGGTGCACCATGCCCACGAGGAGCTTGGAAGGTCGCCGTGCCTGGGCCGGCTGCATGGGAAGGATCTCGTTTCTAGCCGCTACGCACCCGGGCCCGCGCTGCCGCGGCGCGCACGATCTTCTCCACCAGGGTCTCGAAGTCGATGCCAGCCGCCTGCGCCGCCTTGGGGACGAGGCTCGTCGCCGTCATCCCGGGGATGGTGTTGACCTCGAGGCAGTAGGGTTCGTGGGCCGGGCTCAAACGGAAATCGATGCGGGCGAAATCGCGGCAACGGAGCGCGGCAAAGCACGCTTCGGCGTGGCGTTGCAACGTCTGCGCCGCGGCGGCAGGGATGTCCGCCGGCACGTGATAGCTGCTGGAACCGGCAGTGTACTTGTGACGGTAATCGTAAAAGCCCGCGTGCGGCACGATCTCGACCACCGGCAGCGCGCGCCCGTCGAGGATGGCCACGGTCAACTCGCGACCGGGGATGAAGGTCTCGAACATGAGCCGCGTGTCGTAGGCACCGGCGCTTTCCACCGCCTCGGCCACTTGCTGCGGGCCGTGGACGATGGAAACGCCGACGCTCGAGCCCTGGGCGTTGGGCTTCACCACCGCGGGCCAGCCGCATTCGGCTGCAATGCGGCGCGTCAGCTCCTCCAGCGGTGTGTCCGTGTCGGCAGCGAAACCGGGCGGCGTGGGCACGCCGATGTCGCGGAAGATCCGCTTCGCCACTTCCTTGTCCATGGCCACGCTGCTCGCCAGCACGCCGGAGCCCGTGTAGGGAATCCCCACGGCGTCGAGCATCGCCTGGATGGTGCCGTCCTCACCGCCCGTCCCGTGCAGGGCGATGAAGACCACGTCCACTTCGCCGAAGGCCTGGGAGCCGAGCTTCTCCACCGCGTGCACGGCGTCCCCCTCGGGGACCAGCGCCGTGGAGGGTGGCTCGCTGCCGATGCTTCGCTTGGCATCCAGCTCCACCAAGCGGCCGCCAGCGGTGTCCACCGCAGTCACCACGTGCCCGCGGCGCAACAGCGCCGCCCCCACCGCCCGGCCCGACACGAGCGAGACGTCGCGCTCGGCCGAGTTTCCTCCCAGCAACACGATGATGCGCATCGCTCTTCCCCCTCTTCCCGACATCCGCACGCCTGCACTCGAGGGCGCGGTCTCAGCCGCGCTGGCGCGGCCAGACTACACGATGCTCCGGCAGCGAACGAGTTCAACCGAGCGCGGCCCGCAGGCGCTGCCGCACTCGCTCCGCCCCCAGCGCGTCGTAAAGGAGCGGCAGCTCGGGCCCGTGGGTGCTCCCGGTGAGCGCCGCACGCACCGGGCCGAAGAGATCCTTGCCCCGCAGTCCCTGCTGCTGCCCGCTTTCCTGCAGGAGCTTCTTGAACCCTTGGCCGTCGAGCGTGGCGGCGCTCGACTGCGCCTTCTCGAGCCCGTCCACCAAGGCGGCGAGCAAGCCACGTGCCCCGGGAGCACGCAGCGCCGCCTCTGCCTCCGGAGTGGGGGCCGCGGGGCCGAGGATCTCCTGCACCTTGGCGGGCAGCCGCCCGAGCGCCGGGAGATCGGACTTGAAGCCGGCGATCCAGGCGCGGGCCGTCTCCGGCTTGGTGTCGAGCCCCGCCGCCTGCAGCCACGGCGCCGCCAGCGTCGCCAGCTCCGCGTCGGGACGCTGCCGCATGTGCCAGGCCGCCATCCAATCGAACTTCACCGGATCGAACACCGCGGGCGAGCGCGTCAAGCGCTCGAGGCTGAAGTCCCGCACCAGTTCCGCCGGCGACAGGAGTTCCTCGCCGCGCGGCGACGACCAGCCGAGGAGCGCCAGGAAATTCAGCAGTGCTTCGGGCAAGTAACCCTGGGTGCGGTACTCGTCCACGTAGGTGCCGCTGCGGCCGTCCCGTTTGCTGAGCTTGCTCCGGTCGGTGTCGAGGATGAGGGGCAGATGGACGAACTCCGGCAGCGACAACCGCAGAGCGTCGTACAGCAAGCGCTGCCGTGCCGTGTTGTAGAGATGATCCTCCCCCCGCACGACATGGGTAATCTGCATGGCGTTGTCGTCGACGACGCAGGCGAAGTTGTACGTCGGCAAGCCGCTCGTGCGCAGCAGGACGAAATCGCCGAAGGTGGCGGCATCGATGCGCATGGGCCCGCGCAGCCGATCCTCGAACTCCACCACACCCGGAGGCACCCGGAAGCGCACCGCCTGCCCTTCGCCGGCGCGGCGGCGCGCGGCCACCGCTGCCGGGCTCATCTCCCCGCAGCGGCAATCATTCCGTACCGGCGTACCGGCCTCCTCCCCCCGTGGTGCATCTCCCACTGGGTCGCCTGCTGGACGGTCCTTCTCGCCGCAGAAACAGGCGTAGGCCTGCCCCGCCTCCAGCAACTGCTCGGCGGCGGCGGTGTAATGCTGCCGGCGCTCCGACTGGCGGTACGGCGCCTGCGGCCCGCCACGGTCGGGCCCCTCGTCCCAATCGAGCCCGAGCCAAGCGAGGTCGGCGAGCAGGCTCGCTTCGGACTCACGGGTGGAGCGCTCCGCATCGGTGTCCTCGATCCGGAGGACCATGGTGCCCTCCTGGTTCCTGGCCAGAAGCCAGTTGAAGAGGGCGGTCCGAGCTCCGCCCACGTGCAGGCGGCCCGTCGGGCTCG
This sequence comes from Candidatus Krumholzibacteriia bacterium, assembly GCA_035649275.1. Lineage (NCBI taxonomy): Bacteria > Candidatus Krumholzibacteriota > Candidatus Krumholzibacteriia > Candidatus Krumholzibacteriia bacterium. The sequence goes on along the minus strand of DASRJW010000051.1, from coordinate 5,115 downwards.
GGGCGAAGCGGACGCGGGGAGCGGGCAAAGTCATGGTCCTTCCGTAACTTCCCTCGAGTTCGCCGGTTCGAGGCCGGAGGGTCCCTCGGCCAGCAGACCGTGCAACCGAAGAATCTTTTGACAACTCTCTGCCAGACGACTACTATTCTCGGAATATAGCATCAGGATCCGCGGTTCCCGTGGATCGAAGCCTCGTGATGGGATCCGAGGGGGTGCTGCGTCCGAGACAGGGGTCGGCGTGACGCACCTCCCTCGGAGCCCGTCTTCCGTAGGGTGGGCCCACCGCCTCGACCCCGCTGGAGAAAGCGCGAACTCGCCGCGCTCGCTCACCTTCGCTTCCGACCTTGCCGCCTGCACGAATGTCGCTGGGATCCAAGCTCCCATGGATCCCTCGCCTTGCCTCGCTCTTCCCTGTCCTCTCTCTCCAAGAAGTCTCTGGGTGCCGCGCTCGTCCGGTCGCGTTGACCCTCGCTGCCGGCCGCATTATACTTTCCACACACGGCCGATCACCTCCCCCACTCGATTCGGTCTCTCGTGGGTTCGTTGCGCCCCCCGCAGTGTAACCCGGACGGAGACAATGCTTCGGCGTTCTCTCGTCGTGGGGCTTTTTGCCCTTTGCCTCCCCGGGTTGGCTACGGCCCAGGGGCGGAACACCAAGGTCTACTACGACGACGCTTTCGCCTTCGGCTCCAAGGCGCTCGAGCAGTCGCACACGCGTTATTTCCAGGTCCTCACCACCCCGGCAAAGGAAGATCCGGACGGGCAGATGGTGGCCTACTGGGGCCCCCAACTCGACCAATTCTTCAGCCGGGTCTGTGACAACCTGCACCTCGAGCCGGCGGAGATCTATCACTACCTGCTCTACCCGAGCTACTTCACCGAGATCGAGAAGCTCGTCTTCGAGGGGCGCCTGCACGCCGCCAGCTTCGACTCCCTGTTGCAACTCGTGGTGGACGTGCAAGAGGGTCGCACGGTGGCTCCGCCACAGCCCCTCGTCCTCGCCCAGCCGCGCGCGGCGCCCGCGGGCGGCTGGCGCTCCGGGCTGCCGGTCGTGCCGCACCCCCGTCGCTTCCTCGAGCGCCATGTCGAGTGGAGCGGCGACAGCCTCTTCGTCTGGCTCCCGGGCGCAGAGGCGCGCACGTACCAGCGCTGCGTCCTCTACCGCACCCTGCACGATTTCCTCGCCACCCCCATCGGCCCGGGCCTGCCCGAGGGGGTCTCCGGCTTCGTACCGCTCCACGATCCGAACCTGCCCATCGTGATCTACGCCTCCATCGGCGAACAGCGCCTGCGGCGCACGGCGCAGCACGAGATCGGCCACGCCGTCGTGGAAAGCATCGCCAAGTACCTACGGCAGCTGGCCCCGGCGCGGGCCCGCGCCGCGGTGCGCGACAGCGGCTGCACCCGCGGCTGGCGTCCCGGCAGCGGCGGCTTTTCCATGGTCACGCACGAGAACTACGCCGAATATCTCGCCTTCCCCCACGGTCAGATGGAGCCGGCGTTGCGCGCTGCGCTCATCGAGCTGGTGGCGGAGAATCAGCTCGACGGGCTGGCCGCTCTCTCCACCGGCGCACGCTCGCAGGCGTCGAGCTACATCGAAGGCCCAGCGCGACTCGTCTTCCTGGCCGAAACCTACGGCCACGACGTGCCGAAGAATCTCCTGATCAAGTACCACAGCAACTCCTGCGGCTTCCTCGACTGGATCGAGTCCATGACCGGGCAATCGCTCACGACGGTGGAACAGCTCTACCGCCGCTGGTTGCGCGAAAAACTCTGGACCGAGTATCTCGCCACCGCCGTCCCCGACACGCTGGGAAGCATGCTGGCGCCGGCGCTCTCCGGTGTGCAGCACGGCGACAGCCTCTTGATGCAGCGCGCCCGTGGTGGGCGCCAGGAGCTCGTGCTCCGCACCGGCGCCGCCAGCGGCGCCGTGCACGAGACGCGCCTCGCCCGCGATCTCGACGGCATCGAGCGCTTGCCGCTCTTCTCCAGCCCCGATCTGCGCCGTGGTCGGGTGGTGGCGGTGGTGCGCCAGCGCCAGCGCGAGTCCCTGCTGCTCTGGGAGGACAGTGGACGCAAGCGCCTGCGCCGGCTTCGCGAGCTCGGCGAGGTGCGCGAGCTGCGCGATCCACGTTGGTCACCCGGCGGCGGCAGCGTCGTCTTCCGCGCCGTCGATCGCGCCGGGAGGAATGCCCTCGGCGTCTACGATGCCGACCACGACCGCGCCCGCTTGCTCGTGCCCTATCGCTGGGCCGAGCTGAGCCATGCGTCCTTCGCCAGCGACTCCCTCGTTCTCTTCACCTCCACCGCCACGGCGACGGGACGGAACGACGTCTTCGCCCTCGACCTGCCGACGGCAGAGATTCGCAACCTCACCCAGAGTCCCGACGTCAGCGAGACCGAGCCGCTCCTCGTCCACGGGCGCTTGATCTATCTCTCCGACGCTGCCGGCGTGCCGCGACCGGTGGAACAGCGCGCCGACGGCACGATGCGGGAGCTCCTCGATCTGCCGTTTCCGGTGAGCGGCATGCAGCAGAGCGACACGCTCCTCACCATGGTGGCCACGAGCTTGCGGCATTCCCTGGCGCCCGGGGGTCGCGCCCTCTGGGGCTTCCCCTTGCGCCGTCTCGGTCTAGGCGACTCGCCGGCGCCGGAGGCACCGGCGGAACCTACGGGTCCCGTCGCCACTCCGACGCCGGTCGGGTTGCAGGCCGCAGACATCGGTCCATCACCGCCGCCTGATACGACCCCGACGACGGGTACGACTGGCACGACAGGGGCGACGGCCACGACGGCGGCGTTCGCCACCGCGCCGGTGCCCGGTCTGCTCACCGACGCGCGCGGCAGTGGAGAAGGATTGGCCACCGGTGTCAGCCTGTCGCGTTACAAGCAGAAGTGGGGCCTCATGCCCCTCGGTCTCAATCTGTCCACCGCCTCCACCCGCACCCGTGGCGCCACCTACGTCGGCATGGACACGGAGTTCCACGACCAGGCGGTCGTCGTGGCGGTGGGACAGAACGGCGATTTCGACCGCTTCGGCATCATGCAGTACCGCAACAGCGCCGCTCGCACCCACTGGCACGTGGGCGGTTACTATCGCTCCTTGATCGGGAACTACTACAACGCCGGCGGGGTGACGACCTACACGCGGAACCAGAGCGAGGCCGGCCTCCTGCTCTCGGGGCAATACCACAAGAGTCTCGTCACCCGCTTCGGCGCGGCACTGTCGTTCACCCAGCGCACCGACTCCCGTGGCCTCATGGTGCGTGCCGATGACCTCACCTTGCGCGAAGCCAACGCTCCCGTCGCGGGCCTGCGCTTGCAGGGTCTCGACCCGCGCGAGTGGGGGCTCGATTTCGGCGGCGTCGAGGAACCGGCGCTGCTGCTGGACCACTCCGACGACGCTGCGGTGCGCTGGGGCGAAACGGAAAGGCTCGCGGCGGAGCGGGCGCAGACCATCTTCCAACCCACCGAAACCTACGCCCGGCCGAACGCCGAAATCTCCTCCAGCTACAGCCGCGACACCCGCGTCTGGTCCGACGTGCGCGGACCGAGCACCGGTTCCCTCCTCGTGCTCACCCTCGCCGCGGGCTTCAACGCCCAGGGCTCGCGTACCTACGTGAACGGCGCGCAGCAAGACTCGCTGCAGCTGCACGTCGGCCCCGGTCTCGACCGGATCTCGTTCAACGCGCTGTTCCTCATGCACCGGCGCCTGTCCTTCCTCGATGTCGCCTTCCGGGCGCGGGCCTACACCAACGACGGCCCCCAGTCCCTCATCTACGGCGTCGGTGGTCTCTACTCCGTTTCCGGTTTCCCCCGTGGCTTCGTCCGCGGCGAGAAGGTGGCCTACACGAACCTCGAGGTGCGGGCGCCGTTCTGGGACTACAGCCGCTTCCGCATGCCGGTGTGGCGTCCCGTCCTCCCGGCGGCCGAAGGCTTCCTCTACTGCGACGCCGGCGCGGCGCTGCACTCGCGCGCCGTCTACTCCTACGGCGTCGGCCTGCGCTTGCGCTACGGCATGCTGAGCTTCGAATGGCGCCAGCCGCTGCGCGATGGCCTGCGTCCCGAGAACGGTTTCACCGCCGCCTGGTGACCAAGCTCCCCGCAAGATTTGCATGGCGCGAGCACACCGGCGCACTGGCGCACCAGCGCCCGTACTCCGCTTGGCCCATTCGCACACGAGTCTCACGCCGCACAAGAAGATCGGGGCAAAGTACCCAATGGCACAAACCGATCAGGCAATCACCTGACAAACGATGAAGGATTCCAAGGATCTCTCACGCCCGAACGGACTCGCCGCTCCATGGACACTGCAACGCCTGCGAGCTGCCGCGCCTCAGCCGCTCCCCGAGCGGGAAGCTCGGGAGCATCCTGTGTGCGGGATCGGTGGCAATCCTTGCACGAACTCTTGACAGCATTGCCCTACCGTTGATTCAATCACTCGCCGCAAGAGAGATGAACTCCCTGTGACGACTTCGCCCAGGGCTACCGAGGATTCTCACGTGTCGAAGACGCTGCAGGAGTGGATCGACACGGACGTCCAGGCTGTCCGTGGCCAACCCATCAGTCGCGTGATGAATTTCAACCCTGGGCCGGCTGCGCTTCCCCTCTCCGCGCTCGAGCGCGCTCGAGAAGAGCTCCTCGACTTCGAGGGGTCGGGAATGAGCGTGATGGAGCACAGCCATCGGGGAACGGTCTACGAGAAGGTGCACGCGGAGGCCACGGCCCTCGTCGCCGAGCTCCTCGGCACGCCGCTCGATACGTGGGACGTCCTCTTCGTTCAGGGCGGAGCGTCGATGGCTTTCGCCCAGATTCCGCTCAACTTCCTCGGAGCGGGGAGGACCGCCGACTACATCGTCAACGGCGCGTGGGGCGAGAAAGCACTGGCGGAGGCCCGCACGATCAAGGCGGTCGGCGGAGGCGAGCCGCGCGTGGGCGCGACGACGCGGGGCGAGGACAAGAGCTACGACCGCGTCCCGCGCCAGGAGGAGCTGTCGCTCACCAAGGGCGCTGCGTACCTGCACGTGACGAGCAACGAGACCATCCACGGCATCGAGTACGGCCTCCAGCCGGAGACGCCGTTCCCGCGCGCCGATGTCCCCGTCGTCGTCGACA
>DASRJW010000050.1 GCA_035649275.1 Candidatus Krumholzibacteriia bacterium | reverse complement strand
GAACGGTGCGACGGCGCCCCAGACGGCGAGGACCGCCGCCGCAGCCAGCACCGGGCGGTGCCAGCGTGAACGCAAGTCAGCCACCCAGGCGAGACCGAGAAGGAGGAGGAACGGCAGCGCCGGCTGCAACAAACGCGGCTGGATGTGAATGGCGAAGAAGGGGAGTACTGCCATGTACACGACACCGGCGAGAAGGGACCGCCGCGCCCGCAATCCGTGCGCCAGGGCCCCTGGGAGCAGGAGAAGCGGGAAGAGCACGTGCAACGAGGTCAGCATCTTCCACAAGCGTGGGCCGATGTCGGCGTCGAGATCGAGCTGCCCTTGCTTCGGCGTCAAGACCCAATGGCCGATGGCGTGGCTGCTGAGAGCGGAGTACAGAATCACCGGCAAGAGGCCGGTGCCGAGCAACCGCAGCGGCAGGCGCCGAGCACCGCCAGCTTGCGCCGGCACGGTCAAGGGCACCGCGCCCGCCGCTGCCGCCGGCGACTCCCCCAGTCGCGACACCGCGCAGCCGAGGAGGAGCGCCACCGCCTCGGGGCGGACGAGGAAGGCGTAGCCGAAGAGCGCGCCGGCCGCGAGGTCGCGCCCCTTCTCGAAGAGCGTGAAGCCGAGAACGATGCAGAAAATGTAGAGCGGTTCGCTCAGGATCTCCACGTGCTGGCGCGCCACTTCCGGGTGCACGGCGAGAAAGAGGGCCGCGGCGAGCGCCCAGCGTCCCGGGAGATGGCGGCGCGCCCAGAGGTGGAAGAGCGCCACCGTAGCGGTTCCGGCGACCAGGCTCACCACGCGGCCGGCGAGCTCGAAATCCCCGGCGACGACGCGCACCAGCGCCACCACCAGCGGATATCCTGGCGGAAAACCGATCACCTGGAAATCGCCGCGCAGGAGCCGCTCGGCCTGGCGCAGATAGTAGGTGCCATCGTAGGTGAGCCCTGGCTGATGCAGCCAGAGGGCGACGCGGACCAAGAGTGCGGTGAGGGTGACGAACCAGGTGCCGGCCATGCTCCCTCGTCGGGCGAGTGTGCAGGGCCACACTATACGCGAGGCCCGTGGCTGCTGGAGCGACGCATCGGTGTGGCGACGGCTCGCAGAAGCCGTGCTATTTTGTGCGCATGGGTGGCGTGGAGAGAAGGGTGGATCGCCGCACACAAGGTCGTGCGCGCTGGCCGGCACTTGGACTGCTGCTGCTCCTCCTCGCGGTGACCATGATCCTCTGGCGCCTTCGTGGCAGCCATGGCCACGAGGTCGAGTACTTCGGCCGCACCACGCCGCCCGACGAGGAGGTCTTCCGCTTCGCCAACGGCGCCGAGCCCGAAACCCTCGATCCCGGCCTCCTGTCGGGACAGCCCGACGGGCGCGTCGCGCGCCTTCTCTTCGAGGGTCTGGTGACGCCGGACCCGGAGACGCTGGTGCCGCGCCCGGGCATGGCCAAGAGCTGGGAACTGGCGCCGGACGGCGTCACCTATCTCTTCCACCTGCGCACAGACAGTCGCTGGACGAACGGCGACCGAGTCACGGCCCACGACTTCGAGTGGTCGTGGCTGCGTTTGCTCCATCCGGACACGCCGGCGCGCTACGCCGACCTCTTCTATCTCATCCGCAACGCCAGGGCCTACAAGAAGAAGGAGATCGCCGATCCGGCGCCAGTGGGCATTCGAGCCCTCGACGACAGCACTTTCCAGGTAGTGCTGGAAGTGCCGACGCCGTACTTCCTGCAGCTGCTCACCTACCATCCCTTCCTGCCCGTGCACCGCCGCACGCTGGAGACCTGGGGCGACCGCTGGACGCACCCGGAGCACATCGTCGGCAACGGCCCCTTCCGCCTGCTGCGTCACCGGCAGAACGACCGCCTCGAGTTCGAGAAGTTCCCGGGCTATTGGGACGCGGCGCGGGTGCGCCTGCGCCGCATCGTCTGCTACAGCGTCGACGACCCGTCCACGATGCTGTCCATGTACCGCGCCGGGATGACCGATTGGAACCCGAGCGGCTATGTGCCGGCGCAAATGATCCCGTATATCCAGCACTACGCGGATTACCGCACGGGGCCGTACCTGGCACTCTACTTCTACTCCATGGTGGTGACCGAGCCGCCGCTGGACGACCCGCGCGTCCGGCGGGCCCTCGCCTATGCCATCGACCGTGAGCGCATCGCGCGCTACGTTCTGCACGGGAGTGGTGCCCCTTGGGGCAACATCGTGCCGCACGGGTTTCGCGATTACCCCTACCCCGAGGGCGTGCACTTCGATCCGGAGCGCGCCCGCCGTTTGCTCGCCGACGCCGGCTACCCGGGCGGCCAGGGCTTCCCCGCCGTCGAGCTCCTCTTCAACACCGGCGAGGACAACAAGAAGATCGGCGAGGCCGTGCAGGCCATGTGGAAGGAGCACTTGGGAATCGACTTGCGTCTTTCCAGCCAGGAATGGGCGAGCTACATGCGCGCTACCGTGGAATGCCGGTACCAGATCGCGCGGCGCTCCTGGATCGGCGACTACATGGATCCCAACAGCTTCCTCGCCATCCTCGTGACCGGGGACGGCAACAGCCGCACCCGTTGGAGCAATGCGCGTTTCGATTCCCTCGTCGCCGCCGCCGGCCGCGAGCGCGAACCGGTGCAACGGCTCCAACTCTTGGCCCAGGCCGAGGCGGTGGCGCTCGACGCCATGCCCTTCATCCCGATCTACGCTTACTGCAACCGGGAGTTCGTCGCTCCTTACGTGCGCGGCATCCATCCGACAGCGCTCGACGAGCACCCGCTCAAGTACGTCTCTCTGGCGCGGGGAGAGGACAGAATGGGGCGGGCGCACACGGGAGAAGAGCAGGCCCTGGGGAGGGCAGCCGAAGACAGCGTGGCCGTGGGTGGCGCCACGACCGGCACCGGGAGCGGGCGATGAGGACGGTGCTCACGCGCCTGCTGGCGCTCGTTCCCACGCTCTGGGCCATCGTCACCATCACCTTCTTCATCATCCGGCTGGCTCCGGGCGGACCGTTCCTCTCCGAGCGGGAGATTCCGGCGGAGGCGCGGGCGACGCTGCAAGCCAAGTACGGCCTCGACCAACCGCTCCTCGTGCAATACGGGCGTTATCTGCGCAACGCCCTGCACTTCGACCTCGGCCCGTCGTACAAGTTCCCTTCGCGCTCGGTGCGGGAGATCGTGCTCGGGGCGCTGCCGATCTCGCTCGAGCTCGGGGCCTGGGCCATGCTGCTGGCGCTCGTGGTCGGCGTGCCCATCGGCACGGTGGCGGCGCTGCGGCAGAACACCGCCTGGGACCACGGCCCCATGGCCGTGGCCATGCTCGGCGTTTCCATCCCGAACTTCATCCTGGGGCCCGCTCTCGTCTTCGTCTTCGCGCTGACGCTGCGCTGGCTGCCGCCGGCCACGTGGGGCCCGCCGCAAACCAAGATCCTGCCGGTGATCACCCTGGCAGCGATCTATGTCGCCTACGTGGCGCGGCTCGCCCGGGGCGGCATGCTCGAGGTGACGCGGGCCGACTTCATCCGCACCGCCCGCGCCAAGGGGCTGGCGGAGCACACCATCGTCTGGCGGCATGCGCTGCGTGGCGGCTTGCTGCCGGTGGTGTCCTTCCTCGGGCCCGCGATGGCGCGGGCGGTGACCGGCTCCATCGTGGTGGAGAAGATTTTCGCCATCCCCGGCGTGGGACAGTCCTTCGTCAATGGCGCGCTCAACCGCGACTACACCTTGGTCATGGGGATCGTGATCTTCTACGCCGGCTTCCTGATCGTCTTCAACCTGCTGGTCGATCTGATGTATGGCGTCCTGGACCCGAGGGTGCAGCTGGAATGAAGACTCCGAGCGACATGAAAGACGGCACGAGCTTGTGGCGCGACGCCTGGAGGCGACTCCGCCGCAATCGCGTGGCGGTGGCGAGCGGCGTCTTCCTGCTCGCCCTCGGGATCCTGGCGTTCCTGGCGCCGGTGCTCCCGGGCCTGCAGGATCCGGCGCTGCAGGACCTGGAGCTCGGCGCCACGTCGCCGAGCCGGGCGCATCTTTTCGGCACCGATGTCCTGGGGCGGGACTTGCTGTCACGCGTCCTCTACGGTGGTCGCATCAGCATGCTCGTGGGTCTGGTGGCGACGCTGGTCAGCTTCGCCGTGGGCGTGAGCTACGGTGCCGTGTCGGGCTACTTCGGCGGCCGCACCGACCAGCTCATGATGCGCGGCGTGGACGTGCTCTATTCGCTGCCCTACATGTTCCTGGTCATCCTCCTCATGGTCTACTTCAGCCGCAGCCTGGTCATGCTCTTCGTGGCGCTGGGTCTCGTGCAGTGGCTGACGATGGCGCGCATCGTGCGCGGCCAGGTGCTCTCCATCAAGCAGCAGGAGTACGTCGAAGCGGCGCGCTCCATGGGTACAGGGCCGTTCACCATCATCTTCCTGCACGTGGTGCCGAACACGCTCGGACCGATCATCGTCTATGCCACGCTCACCGTGCCGGCGGTGATGCTGCAAGAAGCCTTCCTCTCCTTCTTGGGGTTGGGCGTGCAGCCGCCCCAGGCGAGCTGGGGCACGCTGGTGAACGAGGGCGCCAGGGTCCTCGCCTTCTTCCCCTGGTTGTCGTTCTTCCCCGGGCTGGCGCTGGCGCTGACGCTCTTCAGCCTCAACTTCCTCGGGGACGGGTTGCGCGACGCGCTGGATCCGCACCTGCGGCAGGACTGAGGTGCGCATGAGTCGAGAGCCACTGAGCGCGGGCGCGGCAAGGTCAGCCACGGCAGTGCTCCGCGTGCAGGACTTGCACACGGTGTTCGACACCGAAGCTGGCGTCGTCCGCGCCGTGGACGGCGTCTCCTTCACCCTGCCGCGCGGCGGGGTTCTCGGCATCGTGGGGGAAAGCGGCAGCGGCAAGAGCGTGGCGAATCTGTCCATCCTGCGGCTGGTGCCGCAGCCGCCGGGGCGCATCGTCTCCGGGCGCATCGAGCTCGCCGGCAGCGACCTGCTCGCACTCCCCGAACGGCAGATGCGCGCCATCCGGGGCAAGCGCATCGCCATGATCTTCCAGGACCCGATGACGTCGCTCAACCCGTATCTCACGATCGGCCGACAGCTGACGGAAGTGCTGGAGGAGCACGAGGGCCTCGGCCGGCGCGCCGCCCGCGGCCGCGCCGTGGAGATGCTGGCCCGCGTCGGCATTCCCGAGCCCGAACGCCGCTTCGACGGCCATCCGCACGAGATGAGCGGCGGCATGCGGCAGCGGGTGATGATCGCCATGGCGCTCCTCGGCAGGCCCGAGGTGCTGCTCGCCGACGAACCGACGACCGCCCTCGACGTCACGGTGCAGGCGCAGATCCTGGCACTCGTGGGTGATCTGCGCCGGGAGTACGGCACCGCGGTCGTGCTCGTCACCCACGATCTCGGAGTCGTGGCGGGAGTGGCCGACGAAGTGGCGGTGATGTATGCCGGGCGCATCGTGGAACAGGCGCCAGCGGCGGCGCTCTTCGCCACGCCGCGTCATCCGTACACGCTCGCGCTCCTGCGCTCTTTGCCCAGACTCAGCGGCGACCGTGACCGGCTGCCTCCCATTCCCGGCCGGCCGCCGGACCCGACCGCGCTCGGCCCGGGCTGTCCTTTCGCCCCGCGCTGCGCCCACGTCACCGAAATCTGTCACGTGCAGTACCCAGAAGCGCGGCAGGTGGGGCCGGCACACCAGGTGCATTGCTGGGTCGATGTCGCACCTGGAGTATGATCCAGCTTGCGACGCCCTGCAGACCGTGGTATCTGCTGGGAAGCGACGTCGTGGAATGATCCTCTCGAGAAAGGATGCCGTCGTGGGAACTCGCTCGGCGCACCCCTGGGCCCGCCGGGGTCCGCTCCTCGCTTGCATCGCCGCTGGGCTCGTGCTGCTGGTGGCCGGTTCGAGCGCGAGCGCGAGCCTCCCCATTCCAGTGGGCGTCCGGGTCGGTGCCACCGTCGCCTGGCTCGGCTACGAGGACCTGGCACCGAACATCGAGACGGGTGACCGTTACGGCTACTTCGCCGCCGGGAACGTGGATTATCCGTTCACCCCCATGTTCGCCGTCGAGCTGGGACTGGCGGTCGCGGACCAGGGTGGGGAGATCAAGGGCTCGGGCACGTTCTTCAACCAGCAGGTCTCGGGTGCAGCGACGTTCAAGCTGACCTACCTGTACATCCCGCTCCTCCTCAAGGTGAGCGCGCCGGATCTCCGCATCAAACCCTTCGTGAAGGTCGGGCCCCAGTTCGGCTTTTTGCTCTCGTCCAAGATGGAGGCGGAGACAAGCCAGTTCGGGAAAATCGAAACCGACATCGACGATGACACGAAGGGGAGCGAGGTCGCCCTCTATGTCTCTGGCGGCGTGGAGTTCCCCGGACGTTATCGCAGCTTTCTCGAGATCGGCTACAGCCACGGCTTCACGGGGATCGCCGAGAGGCCTTCCCCGGTGTTCACGGATGCCAAGAACCAGGTTCTCACCGTCACCGCCGGGTTCATCTTCTAGCGCCGCGCTCGTGGGGCATGACGCCACCCGTCCCCATTCTCTTTCTTTTTCCCTCGCTGCGAGTGGGTGGTGCCGAGCGCCAGGTGGAAGCTCTGGCACGCCGGCTCGACCGGCGGCGCTGGCGGCCGCTCGTGGCCTGCCAGCACGAGCGCGGGCCGGTGGCGGAAGGGCTCGAAGCCGCCGGCATCGCCGTGCACTTGCTCTCCGGGCCGCGCCGCCTCGAGGCCGCCTTTCTCTGGCGCACTCTCGCGCTCGTCCGCCGCGAGAGAGTCCGGATCGTCCTCAGCCATGGCTTCAGCACCGGCGTGGTCGGACGTCTCGCGGCCGTGCTCGGGGGAGCGCCGGTGCGGATCGTCGCGGAACACTCGACGGGCGAGCGCGACATGACGCCGGCGAAGCACCGGGTCAACCAACTCCTCGCCCCCTTCACGAGTGCTTGGGTGGCGGTAGCGCGCGGGCAGCTCGAGTACCTAACGCAGGTGAAGCGGATTCCCCACGAGAGGATTCACGTCTTGCACAACGGCATCGATGCCGCAGCGTACGATCTCGGTGCGGAACGAGAAGCAGTGCGCTTGCGCCTGCGGGCGGAATGGGGCTTCGACGCCGAGGCGCCCGTCGCTGGCAGCATCGCCGTTATCCGCCCGGAGAAGGACTTGCAGTCCTTCGTCCGGGCCGCAGAGCTCGTCCTGCGCCAGATTCCGGCGGCGCGTTTCGTCCTGGCTGGCGACGGTCCGCTGCGCGCCGCGCTGCAGCAGCAAATCGCCGCGCTCGGTCTCGAAGGACGCTTCGTCCTTTTGGGCTGGCGGCCCGACGTGGCCGCGGTGCTCGCCGCGCTCGACGTGGCGGTGCTCTGTTCCACCGACGTCGAAACCTTCCCCCTCGCTTTCCTCGAAGCGATGGCGGCGAGCTTGCCTCTGGTCGGCACGCGGGTCGGCGGTTTGCCCGAGATGATCGAAGACGACGCGAACGGCCTTCTCGTGTCTCCTGGGCGGGAAGAAGAACTGGCGGCGGGGCTGCAGCGCCTCCTCGGCGATCTCGACACGGCGCGGCGCATGGGGGCGGTCTCACGGCGGCGCGTCGTGCAGGAGTTCGGCATCGAGCGCATGGTGGCGGGGTACGAGGAGCTCTTCGACCAGCTGCTGGGGGGGCTGACCCGGGGCGCCCCGCAACCGCACGCGGGTCGGGGTTCTCCCGGGCATGACAGAAGGCCCCCGCGATGCTAGGTTTTCCGGGAACGACGGGTCGTGGGGCGGAGGAGGTTCTCATGTCGTTCTCACCGCGGTTCCTGCATCGATTCCTGTCCATCCCGTGCTTTCTGACCCTGGTTCTGTCTGCCGCCACCGGCATGGCGCAGACCGAACAGGCGTACACCCCGGTGCAAGGGGGTAACGGGAAGTTCGGCCTGGGCTTCGTCTTCGGCGAACCCACTGGCGTGAACGCCAAGTTGTGGCAGTCGCAAACGTTCGCCCTCGATGGTGGCCTGGCCTGGTCCTTCGTCGAGGACGGCGCCACGACGATCTACGGCGATGTCCTCTGGCATCAGTTCGGTCTCCTCGATCTCGACACGGGTGCGCTGCCGCTCTATTTCGGCGGCGGGGCACGCTTCCAGTTCGGAGACGAGACGCATTTCGGCCTGCGCACCGTGGTGGGCATCGATTACCTGATGGCACGCCAGCCCTTCGATGTCTTCCTCGAGCTCGTCCCGACCTTCGATCTGGCGCCGGAAAGCGACGTCGTCTTCAACGCCGCCGTCGGTTTCCGTTACTTCTTCCGCTGAGCCGGCGCCGCGGCGCCGCCCGCCCCACCGTCGGGCCAGGGAACCATGCGGAGGCACGGGGCGTAGAGTAGAATCGAGGTAGCTCCGCACCCGGGCTCCGGGCGGGCTCTGGGAGCCGCCGAAAGTGCCGACGTGGGGGCGGAGCCGGACAGGGCTGCCTGGCCGACCCGGGCGCCTGCCACGAAGTCACGACGAAGCGCGAGGCTCCCATGAAACGACGGCGCGAGAACATCGTGCCTTTCCTCCGGCTGGCTCACACGGGCTCCGACCCGGAGAAGGCGCACGAGGCCGAGTTCGAGATTCCCCGGCCGAGCGATGCGGAGCTCCTCGACGCCTATTCCCGCGCCGTCGTGAGCGTGGTCGCTGCCGTGGGCCCGGCCGTGGTGAGCGTCCACACGGGCGCGCGTGAGCGCGGCCGCCGCCGGCCGTCGGGCACGGGTTCCGGCGTGGTCATCACCCCGGACGGCTACGTGCTCACGAATAGCCATGTCGTGCACGGGGCCGAAGCCAGCACCGCGGTCTTCGGCGATGGTCACGAAGCGCAGGCCACACTCGTCGGCGAGGATCCGGCCACGGATCTCGCCGTGATTCGCTGCGACCGCTCCGGCCTCGCCTTCGCCGAGCTCGGCGATTCGTCGACGCTGCAAGTGGGACAGCTCGTGATCGCCGTGGGCAACCCTCTCGGCTTCCAATCCACCGTGTCCACGGGAGTGGTGAGCGCCCTCGGGCGGGCGCTGCGGAGCCAAGACGGTCGACTGATCGAGAACATCGTGCAGCACACCGCACCACTCAACCCAGGGAACTCGGGCGGGCCGCTGCTCGATTCGAAGGGTCGCGTCATCGGCATCAACACGGCGATCATCGCCATCGCTCAGGGCATGGGATTCGCCGTCCCCTCCAACACGGCGAAGTGGGCCTTGCCGCAGCTGCTCGCGCACGGCCGCGTCCGGCGCGGCCGCATCGGCGTCGCCGGCCAGGATCGACCGCTCGATCGCCGCCGGGTGCGACACCACGGCCTGGCCGCGGACACTGCCGTGGAGGTTCTCTCCCTCGAGAAGGGTGGGCCCGCGGAGCGGGCTGGCCTACGCGAGGGCGATCTGATCGTGAATCTGAACGGGAGCCCAGTACGCGGCATTGATGATCTGCTGCGCTATCTCACCGAATGGCCGCTAGAGCGAGCGCTCACCCTCACTTTCCTGCGTGGTCTGGAAAAGCGGGAAGTCACCGTCCTCCCGGTCGAATACGGCTCCTGACCGGACGACCCTGCCGGCGGTAACCACAAGAGCCGCACCATAGAGGGCCACGCTCCGGAGAGGCATCAGGGAGGCCCCGGTATTCCGGGCTTTCGACCGCCTCTCGTGCTCCCGCGGCCGGGGGGGGATCGCCCCTGGGCCTATGGGTCGTTCGGCCGGAGGCCCGCACGACGGCATTGTCTGAAGACCGGGAAAGTGGGATGATCATGGCCCCAGGAGCGCGCGTACTCCTCGCTCGGGCGCTCGAGGGAGGTGCCGATGAAGGTTCTCCTAATCAGCCCGCCGCTCAACGACCTCTACTATGCCGCTCGTGTGATTATCCCGCCCCTTGGAATTCTCTACATTGGAGGCAAGCTCGAAGCCGACGGCCACGAGGTCGAGATCCGCGACATGTCCTTCTATCGTGGGTCGGAAACATACGACGGCTACGATGTGGTGGGGATCACCTGCACCACGCCGCAGTACGGGGAGGCGTTGGAATATGCCCGCAAGGCCCACGAGGCCGGCTGTCGCACGCTCCTCGGCGGCACACACGTCACCTTCACTACCCAGACGACACTCCAGCTCCCTTACGTGGACTTCGTGATCCGCGGTGAAGGGGAGCAGGCCGCGTCCATTCTCTTGCGCCAGTTGGAACAGCAGGGAAAGCGTTTCGATCCGCGCAGCGTTCCCAGCCTGTCCTGGTACGACCCGGAGACGAAGCGCGTCGTGGACAATCCACAGATCCCCGACATCCGCAGCGTGGACGACCTGCCGCGGCCGGCGCGGCACCTCCTCGACATGGAGCCGTACAAGGCCACGCGCCTGCGTGGCCGCCCGGTGACCACGATGGTCACGAGCCGCGGCTGCCCCTACAGCTGCACCTTCTGCTCCGTGCCCACGCTGTACCAGAAACGCAAGTGGCGTTCCCGCGACGTCGTCCAGGCCGTGGACGAGATGGAGCAGCTGGAGCAGGACTACGGCTTCGGCGGCGTCCTCCTCGTGGACGACCTGTTCACCACCAACGTGACGCGCGTCCACGAGCTCTGCGCCGAGATCATCGAGCGCGGTCTCGACTTCCACTGGTGGTGCCAGTCCCGCGCCGACATCCTGGTGAAGCACCCGGATCTCGTGGAGCACATGGCGCACGCGGGCTGCTCCAACGTGTTCCTCGGCCTCGAGTCAGGGAACGAACACGTGCTGAAGCACTGGCGCAAGCAGATGAAGCTGGACACCGGGGCGCGGGCCGTGGAGCTGTTGCGCCAGAACGGCATCCGCTCGCTCACGGCCTTCATCCTCGGAATGGAGATCGAGACCGAGGACGATCTGGAGCGGACCATCCAGTACGCCCGAACCCTGGATGCGCATCAGGCGCAGTTCTCCGTCCTGACGCCGTTCCCTGGCACGGAGGACTGGGACCGCAACAAGCACCGCATCTTCGACAACGACTGGTCCCATTTCACCGGGACCAAGGTAGTTTTTCACCGCGACACGCTGCCCGGCGAAGTCATCGAAGCCAAACTGCGTCGCGGCTACCTGCAGTTCTACAATCCTCTACGCCGCCTCGACAAGATCCTCGCCAATGTCCCCGGCCTGGCACCGCAGCAGCTCTGGAAGGTGTGGCGCTCGCTGCGGAACGGCAAGAGTGTGGGCATCAACCAGGACGATCCCGTGTCCTGCCAGGTCAACCTCGCCCCGCGCGACTGGGAAGCCTGGCAACGAGGCAAACCGCACTCCGAGGCCCCGGCCCCCACCGCCGCCGTGGCCGCGTCCGCCTAGTCCGCTGGATCCATCGCCATCAGGACCCCCGCCCCACCTGTGACGAGCCTCCTTGATACTCATCTCCAACCGGCCGGAAACCTCGTCGACGCAGCGCCGGAACTCCACCGGACCTGGCACTCCTCGCTTGGAGAGTGCGCCAGTGAGCGACGAGCCTTCGCCGGGCCAGTCGATTTGCGCGCGAGGCCGAGGGCGGCCTGAGGAGATCCAATGCGCGCGCGCGCCATACCCTCGACTCCATGGCAAAGGTTGGTTAAGCGCACACGCACCGCTATGAATTCTCAAGGCAGAGGTTGCAGAGTCCAGCGGTTTCATCGGTGGTGTTGCGCCCAGCCGGCGGCAGTCGTCCCGAGCGCGGTGACGCAGGGTCGGCATGACGCGAACGGGGTGGGATGGGCCCCACCCCGTCCGGTGTGATCGAGCTCGCGGTCTCTCAGACGACGCCCTGATCCATCATCGCGTTGGCGACCTTGAGGAAGCCGGCGATGTTCGCGCCGTTCACGTAATTACCCGGCGTGCCGAAGCGCTCGGCAGTCTCGAAGCAATTCTTGTGGATGGCGACCATGATGCCATGCAGCTTGGCATCGACCTCCTCGCGCGTCCAGGCGAGGCGCATGCTGTTCTGCGCCATCTCCAGACCCGAGGTCGCCACGCCCCCGGCGTTCGCCGCCTTGGCCGGGCCGTAGAGGATCTTGTGCTCCAGGAACAGCTTCATGGCCTCCGGGGTGGAGGGCATGTTGGCGCCTTCGGAAACTACGTAGATTCCCTGGCTCAGCAGGTTAGCGGCATCCTTCCCGTTGATCTCGTTCTGTGTGGCGCTCGGGAAGGCGCAGTGCGCCTTGAGGTCCCACAGCGGGTTGTGGTCGAGCTTGGGATCGATGGGGACGTAGCGGGCGCTCTTCCACTTGTCGGTGTACTCCTTGATGCGGCCGCGGCGCACATTCTTGAGCTCCAGCACGAAGGCGAGCTTGTCGCGGCTGATGCCCTCGGCGTCGTAGATGAAGCCGCCGGAATCGGAGAGGCTCACTGGTTTCGCGCCCAGGTCGAGCAGCTTCTCGATGGTGTACTGGGCGACGTTGCCGCTACCGGACACCAGAGCAACTTTGCCTTCCAGGGTCTCCTTGCGCGTCTTGAGCATCTCCTGGGCGAGGTAGACCGCGCCGTACCCCGTGGCCTCGGGCCGGATGAGCGAGCCGCCCCAGTTGAGGCCCTTGCCGGTGAGGACGCCGGTGAACTCGTTGCGCAAGCGCTTGTACTGCCCGAAGAGGAAGCCGATCTCGCGGCCGCCCACACCGATGTCGCCAGCGGGCACGTCCGTGTCCGGCCCGATGTGGCGGAACAACTCGGTCATGAAGCTCTGGCAGAAGCGCATCACCTCGTTGTCGCTCTTGCCCTTGGGGTCGAAGTCGGAGCCGCCCTTGCCACCGCCCATGGGCAAGGTGGTGAGGGAGTTCTTGAACACCTGCTCGAAGGCGAGGAACTTGAGGATGCCGAGGTTCACCGAAGGATGAAAGCGGAGCCCGCCCTTGTAAGGGCCGATGGCGCTGTTCATCTCGATGCGGAAGCCGCGGTTCACCTGGACGTTGCCCAGGTCGTCCAGCCAGGGGACGCGGAACATGAGGACGCGCTCGGGCTCGATGATGCGCTCCAGAATCTTGGCCTTGCGGTATTCGGGATGGCGCTCGAAAACGAGCGCCAGCGATTCGGCGACCTCGTGCACCGCCTGATGGAACTCGGGCTCCGAGGGGTTCTTCGACTTGACCTCGGCCATCAGCTTGGCGACGTACTCGTTCATGCTGGACCCTCCCGCGGGTGGTGTGGCGCACTGTGCAGCCATCTCCTTCGACGAGTAGCCGTCGGAAATCAGGATGGCGAGCTGGCAGTCTACAGGCCGCCGCAGCCGGATTCCAGCGGCGGGGGAGAAGCTCGGGCGGCCAGCAGCAGGCGCCGGCGCGGTTCTCGGCCCTCATGGAAATCATGGGGCAGCAATGCCTCCGTGGAAGGGCGCACCGTCGACAAAAGGTGGTAAAAGGTTGCGGCTGATCGGTCGTGAGAAAGCGCACGCGCGAACCCTACGATGTCGTCACCATCCGGCCCGACGGCGGCGGCGAGACTTTTGCCGATGCTGGCATACGGATCCGGATACGATTGATTTGTAATACTTGTACGGAATGGGGCGGCAGCTTTCCATTTGCGGGGATACCAGCCGGCTGCCGTTGAGGAAAGCGCCGTCGCCGGGTTTCTCCACGACCGCAGGTGCAGTGGGACGCTCCGGGGAGGCAGGAGGCGTGCTAGCATCGCCTGGCCGGCAGCGTGAGACCGGCGAGGGCGCATGGAGCAGAGCACCGGCAGTCTCTGGGAAAAGTACGACCCCACCTACGCGGCCTTCCGGGATCTCATGCCCTTCCGGATCCGCGAGGTACTCCTCGTTTCCAGCCAGTACGACTCCTACATCCTCGAGGAAGATGGCCGGCTGTCGGAGAGTCTTGACGCCGAGTTCCTCGACATCGGCCTGAGCCACGCGCCGCACATCACCCGGGTCTCCACGGGTGAAGCGGCGTTGCGCGCTCTCGACTCGAGCAGCATCGATCTGGTCATCACCATGACCCGGCTCGGAGACATGGATGTGGTGCAGTTCGGGCGCAGCCTGAAGGAGAAGCACCAGGCGATCCCCCTCGTGCTCCTCGCCGACAGCCCCGCCGGGGCGAGTCGGGTGAAGGAAGTGAACACCGCGCGAACTTTCGATCAGATCTTCGTCTGGCGCGGCGACACCACCCTCTTTCTCGCCATCATCAAATACATCGAAGATCGGGAAAACGTCGAGAACGACACGCGGCAAGCTGGCGTGCGCGCGATCATCCTGGTGGAGAACTCGGTGCGCTTCTACTCGACGTACCTGCCGCTCCTCTATGCCGAGCTGATGGAACAGACGCACTCGCTCATCGGCGACGTAGCCAATCCGCGGCAGCGGCTGCGCCGGCTCAAGGCGCGGCCGAAGATCCTCCTGGCGGAAACCTTCGAGGAAGGCTGGGCACTCTTCGAGAAATACCGGGAATACACGCTCGGCATCATCACCGATGCCCGCTTTCCCAAGGGCGGTACCATCGAAGGCGAGGCCGGGCTCGAGTTCGTGCGCCGGGTGAAGCAGGAAGACCCGGACATGCCGGCGCTCATCCAGTCCTACGAGGCCGACCTGGAGGCGAAGGCGCACGCGCTCGGGGCCGCGTTTCTCTTCAAGGGTTCCAAGCAGCTGCACCAGGAGATCCTCCGCTTCCTCGAGACGAGCCTTGGTTTCGGCGACTTCGTTTTCATCCTCCCCGACGGCGAGCCCGTGGGGCGGGCGCGCAACCTGGCGGAGATGCGGGAAAAGCTGCGCGAGGTGCCGGAGGAGTCGCTGCGCTACCACGCCTCGCGCAACCACTTCTCCAACTGGTGCCGGGCGCGCACGGAGTTCGCCCTCGCCGCCCGCATGCGGCCGGTGAAGGTGGAGGCGTTCCCCAACATCGAGGGCCTGCGCCGCTACCTCGTCGACGCCTTCAGCCAGCTCTACACCGAGACGCGACGCGGTGTGGTGGCGGATTTCACTCCCGGTTTCGACGAGAAGAGCGGCTTCGCCCGGATCGGTACCGGCTCCATGGGCGGGAAGGGGCGCGGGCTCGGCTTCATGAACTCGCTCATCGCGCGGCTGGGGGAGGCGGAGCGGAGCGGTGTGCGCCTCTTCGTGCCGCCGGCGGCGGTGATCGGGACGGACGTCTTCGAGCAGTTTCTGTACGAGAACCAGCTGGCCGCGCTGGCGCTTTCGGATGTACCGGATGAAGTGATCGCCCGGGCCTTCCTGGATTCCACCTTGCCCGCCGCGACGCGGCAGGACCTGCAGGCTTTCGTGGAGCGCATCACCTATCCCATCGCGGTGCGCTCGTCGAGCCTGCTGGAGGACTCCTACGATCAGCCCTTCGCAGGCATCTACCGCACCTACATGCTGCCGAACAACCACGCCGACCTGCAGGTGCGCTTCGACGATCTCTGCAACGCGGTCAAGTTGGTCTACGCCTCGACCTTCTCGCGCAATGCCAAGGCCTATCTGCAGGGCACACCCTACCGCCCGGAGGAAGAGAAGATGGCGGTGGTGCTGCAGCGGCTCGTGGGCCGCCGGCACGAGCAGTTCTTCTACCCCGATTTCGCCGGCGTGGCGCGCTCCTACAACTTCTATCCCGTGCTCGACCTCGCCGCCGAAGGCGGCATCGCCATCGTCGCCCTCGGGCTGGGGCGCACGGTCGTGGAGGGAGGCAAGGCGGTGCGCTTCTCCCCCGCGTCCCCGCTTTCGATCCCGCAGTTCGGGAGCGCCTCCCAGATCATGCGTACGGCGCAGCGCGACTTCTACGCCCTGGACATGGAGCGACAGGTGCCACCGCACCTGAGCGACCGGGACGACACCGTCGTGCAGCTCGATCTCGCCGCCGCCGCGGCGCACGGGACCCTCGCTCCGGTGGCCTCGGTGTACTCCCAGGACAACGACGCGGTGTACGACGGCTTGTCACGCCGCGGCGTTCCCCTCGTCACCTTCGCCCCGGTCCTCAAGAACCGTCTCCTGCCGCTCTCCGAGATCCTGCAGCGACTGCTCGGGATCGGCCGGGAGGCCATGAGCTGCGAGGTGGAGATCGAATTCGCCGTCGACCTGCACGGCAGCAGCGGCACCGCCGAGTTCGCCGTGGTGCAGATCCGGCCGATGGTTGTCGAAGCGGGGACGGAGGACCTCGACGAAACCCTGCAGCGCCTTACGCCCGCGGACATCCTCTGCTCCAGCGAACGGGCCCTCGGGCACGGGCGCGTTCGTGACATCCGCGACGTGGTCTATGCCCGGCCGCAGCGCTTCGACCGCTCCCGCACCACCGACATCGGCGCCGAGGTCGGCATCCTCAATCACTACCTGGGCGAGCAGGGGCGGCCGTACCTGCTCATCGGCCCGGGCCGCTGGGGTACGGCGGACCGCTGGCTCGGCATCCCGGTGGAATGGCGGCAGATCTCCGGCGCCCGCGCCATCATCGAGACCGACCTGGCGGACCTCTCGGTCGAGCCCTCCGAGGGCACGCACTTTTTCCAGAACCTGACGTCCTTCGGCATCGGCTACTTCACGGTGAGCGAGCGCGCCGGCGGCGGCTGGGTGGACTACTCCTGGCTCGACGCGCAGCCGGCGGAGCGCGAGACCACCTTCCTCCGCCACGTCCGCTTGCCCCGGCCGCTGGATCTCCGCCTCGACGGCCACTCCCGCCGCGGCGTCATCTTGAAATGAGAGCCAGGCCGGGACGGCGATATTCGTGTGCTGCTCAAAACGCCTGTTCTGAGCCCTGACTCCCCTGAGAATGAGCGGTCCCCAGCCGGCGTCGTCGTTGATAGCTCGATAGCGGAGGAGTACAATCACTTCGTTCCATGGGAGTCGGCTCGACGCCGAGACGGCCTCCAAGCGCTATTTTTCGAGCCGGCTCCGACCGAAGGGAGGGCTCGATGAAGCACAGCAATTGGCTCTTCGTCTTGGGGCTACTCGTGGCAGCGCCTGCAGGCGCAGAAGTCTTCATGAAGGCGACACTCGCAGACGCCAGCGCAGTACTCCAGTTGGAACTCCAGAACACAGCGTCGATGCCGAGCGAGGTGGCTGGCTTCGACATCTACCGCCTCGATGCGTGGCGCTCCGACGGGGGAACGTTAATCACGCAGATCGCTCTCCCCCGCCAGAACGGGAGGTACGAGGTCGTGGATCCTGGGATCGAGAACGACCATCTGTATCTCTACACATTGAAGTCCGTGGACGTGATGCGCCGCCCCATCGCCGAAGACTGGGGCACCTATCTCTCCGTGGGTCGTGCGCTGGTCGCGGAAGCCACGGTCGTCCAAGGTGCCTGCGACGCCTATCTGCAGTCGTGTCCTGCTGCGTTCTTCCAGAACGGCAACCCGGTACGTTCTGTGGCACCGGCCGTCGTTGGAGACGGGCAATACTACCGAATGTACGGGCGTATCCTGGGCCCCTCGACAGCGATGAGCGCGGACATGATCACCGAGGTCGACGAGCTCGTGCCGATGGAGTGCTTGTCGACCACTGCAGTCGCACCCTCGACGTGGGGGCAGGTGAAGCGGTTCTTCCACTGAGAAGACCTGTTGTCGCGGCCTCCCTCTGCTCTGGGTGGAGGGAGGCCGCTGTTTTCAAGGGCCGACCGGATCATCGGCCGAGGGCCAGTGAAGTGGGAACCCAGCTCAGAACTGCGACCAGAGGTACTGGTTCGTCACCTCGTGGTGGAAGACGATCTCGCTGCGCTTGATGCGCGAGCCGAGAGCCTTGGGGCAGCGCTCGGCGGAGGCGAGCTTGAGCTCGGCGAACTTCTCGTGCACCACCGTGCCCAGGAGGTTCTCGGCAAACTTGCTGGCCTTGAACATGCGCATGGCGTCGTAGACGTTGTCGGGCAGGAAGCGCGTGCGCGGGCGCTTGCCGTCGTTGTCATCGTCGGGCACCGGACCTTCGAGACCGGTGCGGAAGAGGGCGTAGATGGCGAGATACGGATTCGCGTCCGGGGCGATGGAGCGTACCTCGATGCGCGCCGTTCTCTCGTTGCCGATGGGAATGCGCACCATGGAGCCGCGGTCGCTGGGCGAGACCTTGATCTGATTCGGCGCCTCGTAGTGCGGGTCGAGCCTCCGGTAGGCGTTGACGCTCGAGTTCAGGATCAAACAGATGTCGTTGCCGTTGGCCAGGATCTTCTGGATGAAATCCCAGGCGGTCTTGGAAAGACCGTCTTGCCCCTTCTTGTCGTAGAAGAGATTCTTCCCCGCCTTGGACAGCGACATGTTCGTGTGCATGCCGTTGCCGTTGACCCCGGCCACCGGCTTGGGCAGGAAGCAGGCGGTGAGATCCATGGACGCCGCTACCTGGCGAGCCACGAGCTTGTAGAGCTGCACCTGATCCGCAGCGATGGTGGCCTCGGTGTAGCCGTAGTTCATCTCGAACTGGGAAGGCGCCACCTCGGGGTGATCCTTCTCATTGGCGAAACCGAGAGCGCGTTGCACCTCGGCGGCGGTGTCGATGAATCGGCGCAGCGTGTCGCCAGGGAGCGAATGATAGTAGCCGCCGGTGGAGATGAATTCGAAGGCGCCGGTCTCGAGATAGCGCCGCTCGGCGTCCCGCCCCTTGAAGATGAAGCCCTCGATCTCGTTGGAAGCGTGCGCCACCATGTCCTTCTTGGCCAGGCCGGCACAGAAGCCCTTGAGCCGTGCCCGCAGGTCGGCGGCGTAGGAGGAACCATCCTGGTCCTGCACCTCGCCGAAGACGAGGACCTTCCCGGGCCCGAACATGTCGGATGGCAACCAGTAGAAGGCAGGCCAGTCGATGGCGAGGCGCAGGTCCGATTCGGCCTGGCGCGAGAAACCACGGATCGAGGAGCCGTCGAAGGTCAGGTTGTCCGCCGACTTGAGAAGGAACTTCTTGTCGTAGTCCAGCATGTGCAGCCGGCCCTCGAGGTCGGTGAAGCACACGGTGAGCGCCTTGATCCGCTTCTCGTCGGTCAAGTACTTGAGCCGCGCTTCCCGGATCTTGCCCGGATCCTTGCGGGCATACCGCTCGGCCTTGGCCTCAAGGTTCATTTCCTCCAGCTGGTCGTACGGAATCTCCAGGAAATCGCGCAGGGGCTGCATGGACCTCTCCTCGGGTCTCGGGTGGCTGGAGGAATAAAGCATAAAACTAGCCATAGCTGCAATAATCTTGGCTAGATTTAGTATTATACCAGTTTAAATAATGACAAAACAAGAAATTGCAGGGGCTTGCTTCAGGAGGAGGGCTGCTGCCGTGGCCCCCGGCGGGCTCTCGCGGTAAGCAGGAGCAGGCCCCCCACGAGGGCCACCAGGACCGGAACCAGCCAGAGTGGCGGGGAGGGATCATCGCCCGGCGCCGCGGGCCGACCGATCACGATGAAAGCCGCCCAGTCGCGTACCGGAGCTCCCGCCTGGAGCATGGCCAGCTGGGCCTGCTGCAGGCCGAGATCCGCGGGCGCGCGTGCATCCGTACGCGCCGCGTGGAAACGATCCATCAAACCGACGGTGCTGCGATCGGCGATCTCCCACAGGGAGACCACGAGCTGCCGCGCGCCGGCTTGCAGAAAAGCGCGTGCCAGTCCGAGGAGCCCCTCGCCTCCCGCCTGCTTCCCGAGCCCGGTGTCGCAGGCGGAGAGCACCACCAAGTCGGCATCGAGCCGGAGGTCGAGGATTTCCCGGGCCTGCAGGAAACCATCCTCGGCGGGATCTTCGTCCTGTGCCAGCGCCAGGCCGCTCGACCAAGGCTCGCGCGGGTCGAACCAGGCATGGGTGGCGAAGTGGACGACCGTGGCCTGCGGCAAAGCCCCGACCACGGCATCCTCGGTGGCGTCCTCACCGACGAAAGTGTGCGCCCGGCGGAAGTGACGCGCCACCTGGTGGACTTCCTCCTCGGCATAGGGCAGCGGCCCGAAGCGGAAGGAGGTGGGGCCGCGCCTTTCGTCCAGGAGCGCCGCCGTCCGGTAGGTGGTCGGGTTGCCCACCGCGAGCAGCAGAGGGGACCGACGATGGCGTCGGGGCCACAAGGACGGGTCGAGGACGCTCGCCGAAGGCGCGCAGGCAATGGCGTGGGTCTCGACGAGGAAGCCCTCCTCCCTCCGCAGCGCAGCGAACGGCAGGGTGACGAGGGGACCGTCGGTGACGATGAGGAGGCGCGAGGTCGCTGCCAACTCTAGCTCGACGGGAGCGAGAAGCAGTTCCTGCAAGCGCACGGCGAGCTCATTCAAGTTCGGGGCTTCGGCGCCGACGGCAGTACGGAAGGAATCGACCAGTGCACGCAAGCTGTCGGCACCGAGTGCGATGGTTCGTACCCGCAGGCCGCTCCCGGTGAGCGCGAAGACAAGGCTCTCGTGTGTCCCCACGAGATACTCGACGAGGACCTGGCCCGGGAGGAGTACGCGCTCACGGACTTCCGCGGCACGAAGCGGCGGCCGGAGTCCGGTGAGGTCACCGTAGAGCGGAGCGCGAGCAGCAATTTCCTGCTCCGTATCCCGCAGCTCCTGCAGCACGGCACCCAAGTCACGACGCAAGGAGTCGATCCGAGCCGGATCGGCTCGTTCCTGCGAGACGGTCCACGACAGAATCGCTTGTGTTTTCTCCATCTGACGGCGCAAGGAGGCCTGGCGCTCGCGCAAAGCCCGCGGCGCTTCCGGCGCCTGTTGCGGAATGGTGCCTCCCAGGACCTCGAGTAGGGCGCGCCCGTGCGCCCGTTCGGCTACTTGATACGCCTCGGCGAGGAAGCTGTCGACGTGCGCACCAGTGCTCCCTCTCACGGGGAGTTGCCAAGCCAGAGCACAGAGAGTGCGGGCGCGCTGGAAGTAGAGCTCGTGCACCTGTTGTTGGAAGGCGATGCGCAGTTCCTCGCCGCCCAGGTGAGTGCGCACGGCTTCGGCGTTCTGGATCGCGGTGGCAAAAGCGCCCGCCGCAGCGCCGGGATCGCCGAGTGCCACCCAGGCACGGCCTCTCTCGAACAGTGCGTCGCGTCGCTGCGGCTCCTGCCCGGTGGCTTTGACGACCGCCAGGGCGGAATCGGACCAAGCCAGGGCCCGCACCGGCGCACCGCGTTCGTTGCAAACGTGAGCAAGCATACACGCCAGCTCGGCGAGAGCACTTTGTTCGCCGGCCTCCTGGGCGAGAGCGAATGCCGCCGCCAAGTCGGCTTCGGCGGCGACGACATTCCGGCGCCGCAGGTGCAGCCCGGCGCGATCAGCGAGAGTCCAGAGACGCAGGTAGGGGTAATGAAACGACTGCTGCAGCCGCCATGACTCGGCGAGGCGGGCCTCGGCTTCTTCGAGTTTCCCTTGCGACGCGAGCACGCCCGCGATCCAGCGGTGCATGCCGGCCTCGAAACGCGGGTTTTGCATCTGCCGGGCCATGCGTGCAGCTTCCGTGAGTTCGAGCAAGGCCTCTTCGTTCTCCCCGAGTCTGGCGTGCAACATGCCGAGGGAGGAGTGCACGTTGGCCACGGCGCGCGGGAAGCCCAGTGCCGTCGCCTGGCGCAGCGCTTCGCGGAGTGTGGTGATGGCGGCAGAAAAGCGTTCGCCATTGCTGTGCAGCTGGCCGAGGCGGACGAGAGTGGCTACGGCCTCGCCCTGGGCACCCGAGCGGGCGGCGAGCTGGAGCGCCGCTTCCACGTATACGAGGGCCGAGTCCGGCTCACCGGAGCGAGCGAAGGCCAGGCCGAGATCGGCTAGAACGCGGGCTTCGAGGCGGGGCACGGCAGCGCGGCGGGCGTGCACGAGCGCCGAGTCGTAGCTCGCGAGGGCGCGTCGCGGGTCCACGTGGGTCAGCTCGTACATGGCGAGTGCTGTCCAGGCCTCGGCGGCCAACCCGTCGTTCCGCTCCCGGCGTGCCGTTTCGACGAGGGCGCGCAAGGTGTCGACCACCGGCCCGCCCTGACCCTCGTTGACCACGGCGAGGCCGATTCCAGCTTGTGCCCTGTTGGCCAGCGCTTGGTCGCCGAGTTCTCGGGCGAGCGCCAGGGCCGACCGGTGCGCCTCGGCCGCCGGAGAGAAGAGCCCCATGCACTGGAGACAGGAGCCGAGAAGCCAGCTCGCCTCCGCCTCGGTGCGCCGATCATGGCTGGTACGTGCACTCTCGACGAGAACGAGCAGTCCCTGTCGCGCTTGCGCCCATCGCCCCGCATCGACCCAGGTACGCAACTGCTCGAGATTGGGTGCCGTGACGGTGCCGGGTGGCGCCACGATGCCCGTCTTCCCCGCGGTGTCGGCACCGGCCGGCATGGGAGAAACGGGTGTCGCGTGATGGAGGGCGACGGCGCCCGGGGCTGCCACGACCTGTGGCACGGCTGCGCCGTCGAGGAGGATGGCGACGTTCGCCGCCAGGACCAACCGAACTGCCGCACCGCCCGAAGCGAGCGGCCTCATGGTCGCAACCGGCGGTCGAGGTCCTGGGCTCGCGGAGCGTAAGCGCCCGAAGAGGCAACGAGGAGAGCGAGGACTCGGCGCGCCGCCTCGCGCTCGCCTCGGGCGAGGTACGCGTTCGCCAGCACCCATTGCACCGCGTCGCGCTGCTCACCCTCGGCACGGGGCGCGGCTCGTTCCAAGAGTGGAATCGCGCCCTGCAGATCTCCGCCCACCGCGAGCACCAGGCCCAGGCCGTAGGCTGCCGGCACCGAGTCCGGTTCGCGCTCCAAGGCGGCGCGGAAATAGCGCTGTGCCTCGGCGTGTTGGCCGAGGTCGAAGTACGACGCCCCGGCATCGAGAAGCTCGGCCACTGCGTCCCCGGGCGTCGAGCTGCGCATGCCCCCGCTCGCCGCAATCTGGGGCGGGAAGCTGGCCCAACGCCGGATGTCGCTCCGGCGGGCCTCCTGCCAGAGCCCTAAGCCGATGAGAAGCGCGGCGGCAGCGGGAACGAGCAAACGCGGACGGAGGAAGGGCACGAGCCCCGCCAGCCGGCGCTGCACTCTCGGAACGGGGACCGACACCGTGGACGGTGATGCAGCAATCGCCGCAGCGGTAGGCGGTTCTTCCTGCAACAATGCCGCGAAGCCTGAGCGCCCTTCGCGCAGGGCCTCCGCCATCCGGACGCCGCGCTCGAGCTCCAGGACGCAAGCATCGCACTCGAGCACGTGCTGTTCGAAGGCGGCGCGCTCGGCCGGCTCGAGCGCTCCCAGCTCGTAGCGAGCCACCAGCGCTTGCAACTCCGGCCGTGGGCAGGGGGCGCTGTTCATCGTCCACCCCCTTCGCCTTCCTCCAGCATGGCGAGCAAACGGGTACGACAGCGGGAGATGCGGCTGTCGATGGTTCCCATGGGTTCGCCATCGAAGGCGTTCCGGATGTCCTCCCGTGACGCTCCTTCCAGGAGCAGACGGAAGATCCGGCGGCAGTCACCGGACAGTCGTTGCAATGCGTTCTCCAGCGAATGGACGAGCTCCACCATGGTCTGCCCGCCACTCACGACGAGAGACGCCGACTCGGAAGCGTGGGGGATGCCACCGGTGCCGAACCGGTCCTTGTCCCGCTGCCGGCGCGTCAGATAGTTGCCCACCTTGTGGTGCAGGATGGTGAACAGCCAGGGGAAGAGCCCATGCTGCAAGTCCGCCTCGCGGTATTTCTCCAGGGCGGTGCGGATCGTCTCCTGCGCCACGTCCTCGGCGGCGACGTAGTCCCAGATCCTCTTTTTCGCCAATGCCAGGGTTCTTGCATGCAAGCGCGAGAACAAGGCGTTCTCGGCGGCGGCATCGCCACGCCGCGCCCGCGCCAGGAGGGCGTCGATGCCCATGGCTTCGGTGGCAGGATCCACGCTCGGTGAACTCCGCGGCACCGTGGGAGGAGTTGGGCGAAGAGTCAAAGCCAGGATACCGGTAGATGGGAGCAGGCGCAAGGAAGACCCGGGTGATGGAAAAGAGGAGACACAGGCTGCCGAAGGCCTCGACCAGGAGGAAGCCATGGCTCCTAGACCCATGTACCGCTGGCTGCTGGCGGCGAGCATCGTATTCATGTTCGCGGCCGTGGCTCTAGCGGGAGACTTCACCTTGTATCCGGATCACGAGCAGGTGCGAGCCACGTTGCCGGCGACCGACAGCGGCGTCCAAGGCGGCGCCTACTGTGGCCCGACCTCCGCCTCGGACGTGGTGAACTGGTTGAACGACAACGGTTATCCAGGACTCGATTTCGACGACAGCGACGCTGCCGCGATCACCCTCGAGATCTTCGGTCTCGGCCTCTACCTTTTCACGGATCCGAACGGTGGCACCGAGCCCGCGGATTTCAGGGACGGTTTGCAAGACTTCTTCGACGATCACGATCTCGGCGACCGCTTCGAGGTCAGCTACGTCGGCCGCAACATGGGCTCCGAGATCGAGCAGACGTTGGGGCACACTTTCGGGACCATCGGGCTCCTGCTCAATGTGGGGAACTACGTCATGGCCCGGGTGGGTTGGTACGAATCCGATGGTGACCGCTGCGGCGGCCATTACGTGGCGGTGACGGGTTACGACGAGGACGCTGGCGACTTCACTGTGCGCTTCCGGGATCCATCGGACGGTAGACTCCAAGTACGCACACGCTCCATCGTCGACGGTTTCTATGATCTCGAGGATCCGGCCTCGGGAGGCTGCCCGGCGCCCTGCATCGTCAATCGCTTCGCCTCCTCTTGGGAGTGGAGCCGGAGCCCTAGTACTTCTTGCGACAACACAGACCGGAACGGCTACCAAGACGGCATCATCAGCATCCGGCCGATTTCCCTCCTCACCCTCGGAGCGGGCACCTTTCTCGTGAGCAACAACCTGGCGACAGGAGCCACGCACGTGGTCACCACGACCACCGGTGGCCCACCGACGACGATCGCGTACCACCCCCACCTCTTCCACATCTATCACTGCCGCCCAGGGGAGAACGTGGTCTACAAGACCGACTACGTCACCAATGCGGTGACGCCGCTTCCGATCACGACAGCACTCAATCAGCCCCGGCGGCTCATCTTCGGGCCGCGGTTGCGGCTCTACATCCTGCAAGGGCCGGCGGCCGGGCCCTCCGAGGTCCTCGCCGTCGAACCGGACTTCACTCCCAGTGGCTCGCTGACCGCTCCGATCCTCACGGATCTGGCCTACTACGAAGCGGCGGACCGTATCGTGCTGTGGAGTGGCCCCTCGGGCCAGCTCGGTCAATTCACGCCCGACCTCACCCCGGTAGGGTCGTTGATCACGTTGCCCTCGGGACCCACGTTCGTGAATCCCGGCTACATGGCTGTCGATCCACGCAATGGCATCGTCTACTACAATCACAACGGCAGCAGCTCCATCTTCCGCTACAACCTGGGGACGATGTCGGCCATGCCGGCTCTCCCATTGACCGGGGTCGATCCCGCCGGGATGGCCGTCGACAACCGCGGCCATCTTTTCGTCGCCCGCGCCGGTGCCGGAACCGTGCTCGAGTTCGACGCCGCGGGCGCGCCCGTCACGGGTTCTCCTGCCACCGCTGTCAGTGCCAACGGCCTGCTGGCGCTGACGCGGGCGGTGCGGCGACCGCTCACGAACGACTACACCGCAGGGCGTCGGGACAACGACATGCCCGTGGTCCTCGGCGATTTCGACGCCGACCTGGACGTGGACGCAGCGGACATGCAGAGCTTCATGGACTGCTTCTCCGGCGCCGGTCTTCCCTATATTGAGAACCAAGGCTGTCAGCTCGGCGACTTCGACAACGACTTCGACGTGGACTGCGACGACCACACGGCGTTCCGCGCCGCTTGGACCGGCAGCCAGCCGCCGGTGTTCTGGGACTGCGCCGGCCCCACGGACGTGCTGGAGATTCCCGTGCTGCGCGTCCGCCTCGAACCGGTCGTTCCCAACCCGTTCAACCCGATGGCGGCGATCGCCTTCCAGCTGCCGCGCCCCATGCAGGTGCGCCTCACGGTGCACGACGTGCGTGGCCGGGAGGTGCGCGTGCTGGCGAGCGGCATGCACGGCGCCGGACGCCAGCGCCTCGTCTGGGACGGAACCAATCGGCACGGCCTACGCCAGCCTTCCGGCGTCTACACCCTGCGCCTGGTCACCGAAGAGGGAACGGAAACACGCAAGATCGTTCTCCTCGAATAGCGAGGCCAGGCCTCATGAAAAGCGGCGCCGCGCCCCTTCAAGGACGCGGCGCCGTCAGCATTCCAGAGAGGAGCGGCGAAGGCCCCACGACGCCGGCCTTCGCGCGGGGCACTCAATCCGGGATGTCGCCGCCACCCCGTTGGTTGAGGCCGTTGAACACCCTCAAAGCGCTCTGGATGTCCGTCTCCAAACCCGGGTAGCCCGTGATGATCGGCTGCTTGAGGCTCGCGACCTCCTGCGCGGAGAGAATCAGCGATTCGCCCCAGGTGATCAACACGTCCTGCAGCAGTGTCTGGGTGGTGAGCCCCCGGCCAGCGGCATCGTTGAGCTCGGTGGCGAGGAGCACCATGAGGAGCTTGGGCAAGGAAGCGTGGGTGAAGTCGGTCAAGATCTCGTAGGCTTCGTGCAGCTCCTGTCCGTCGGTGAACTGATAAGGAATCGGGAGGAATTGGCCCTCGATCTGGTTCAGGAAGCCGAGGACCGCAGCCGCGTCGTAGCCGCCGCGCGTACCGCCCTTCTTCACTTGGTACAGGACATCGGCCCAGAACATCTCGTCCAGTCCCGTGGTGGGCAGCGCGCCGCTGGTGATGGCAGACACGATCACGTCTGCCTGCGGCTTGTAGCCGAAGGCGATGTTCGTGGCGTTCGGGCCGATGGTGACGTTCTGCGTCGTGGGTCCGGTGGCAGCGAAGAACGCCGCCAGCTGCTCGTTGAAATCGACCGCGGCCGTCGATACCGGGACGCCCACGGAGTAGGTGCCGGAGTTGAGGGTGAACTGGTAATGGCCCGCCGCGTCGGTCACCGTGGTGCTCGTCCCGATCTGGACGGTCACCGACCCGATTCCGGGCTCGGTCGCGGGGTTTTGCGTGCCGCTCGCATCGTTATCGATGAAGACCGTGCCGGAAATCACGAAGGCTCCTTGGCAGGGGCCAGGAAGGAGCCCGGTGTTGCTGGTGCCGCCGCTCCGCACGGCGACTTGCACGGCGCCCAGAGGCATGTCGCCGGAGAAGGTGATGGTGTAGCGGCGGGTTTCGCTGGCGCCGAGCGGCAAGTCCCACTTCAGGCCGAAGAGGCCGCTGCTCGGGTCCACGCCCAGGTGACCGCCGGGCGGGGTGGAACCCAGCAAGCCGACGGCGCAAGGGGGAATCTGGATGACGAAGCGGTCGAGAGTCGACCCCGCCCCCGTGCCTGTCACGATGTAGGCGAAGGTCGTCTTACGGTTGACGAGCGAGCGCCCGTCGAAAGTGACCTGATATCCGTTCACCAGTTGCGACGTGGGCGCGGAGATGACACCGGAGATGTCCGAGGCGGAGTCGGAGCTCGGTGTCGGTGGCGAGGTCGGAGTCTCTTGCTGCATACAGCCGGAGAGGGCGAGCAGGAGGCTCACCAGCACGAAGGTTCGGCTCTGGCGATTCACGATGTACTCCCGGATCCTGAGACCGATCCAATCAAGTTGCAACGAACGTAGAATCATATGCGCCCACGCCACGGCTGGTCAAGTGAAGACCCACACGAGTTCAGCAAGAACCGAGGGGAACGCATCCACGCCGCTGGCGGGGAGGCGTGCCTCGCGCCAGCCAGACCCCCCGGTGTGTTTACCTCTTCTTGATGCGCCGCACCGCTTCCTCCAGCGCCAGGTCGCGGCCGCCGATGTAGTACTCCGGAACCGGCTCGACGACGACATCGGGAAGGATGCCCTTCCCGTCGAACAACGAACCGTCGGCTTGGAAGGAGGCCATGGAGCCGATGCGGAGCCGAAGACTCGTCGAGCCCAGCAGAATCTCCTGACCGTAGGCGCTGCCGCCGCTGCTGGGAGTCCCCAGGAGCATGACGTTCTTCATCCCCTCGAGGCCGGCCAGAAAGATGTCGGTGGCGCTGAAGCACTTCGCGTTCATGAGCACGATCACCGGCTTGTCGTAGTGATAGATCTCCGGGCCATCCCGTCGAGTGAGGGCCATGTAGTGCCAGTCGCTGAACTGACCCGCAGGCAGCTGCCAATGCGGCTTGAAGGTTCTCGCGAACGCGGCGACCGCTTGGCGCTGATTCGGGGTCCACTCCTTGGCGCCGGCGCGATACATGCGATGGTTTTCGGCAAGGTGGTTCTCCTTGTGGGCACTGTGCAGCCGGTAGGCGGCGGCGGTGAAGACGCGCGGCGGGTCGTCGGAGGCGGCCAAGTAGGAGTACAACAGCAGCAGGGCGTCGCGATCTCCTCCATTGTTGTCCCGAACGTCCACGACCAGCCCGGCGGTGTCACGAAACCTCGGCATCCAAAGCTTGATCTCCGCTACGGAAGTCGATTCGACCATGGTGGGTAGCCGGAGGTAACCGACGTTGGCGTCCAGTCGGCGCGAGCCACCGGGCGGCCACACCCCGTAGCTCAGGGGTGACTGGGCGACGGGGAGCGTCAGCGTCGTACGCGTCTTGCCGTCCTGGCTGGCGAGCTCGATCTCGACCGTATCTTTCTTCGGCAGGTTCATCACGCCGCGCCAGTAGTCGATCTCGCGTAGTTGGCGGAGGCAGCGCTGGCGCACGTACTGCGGCGAGCCCTTGACCACGAGCTCGGCCGCGGCCGCGCACCACTCGTCGACCGGCTTGCCATCGATCGCGAGCAAAAA
>DASRJW010000049.1 GCA_035649275.1 Candidatus Krumholzibacteriia bacterium | reverse complement strand
GAGCAGCGGTGTCGTGCTCGGTGTGCAGTGCGCCCGCATCGTCGCCGCCGTCTTGGCCCTCGCCGGCTGCGGCGCGGCCGCGGTGGCCCGGGCGCCGTTCCTGCTCGGGGCGAGCCTCGGCCTCGCCGTCCTCGCCACGGCGTCGTGGCTCGCGCCGAGGCGCTGCACGAGCGGCATGGTGAGCGTCGGTGGCACCACGCTCTTCGCCCTTGCTGCGGGCCTGCACCAACCGCTCTTCCTCCTCCTCCTCGTCCTCCTCGTGGGCGCCACACGCATCTATTACCGGCGACGTTTCTCCCTCGCTTATCCGTCGCTCGTTCCGGCACCGCGCGCCGAGAGCCACTAGGTGCGATCCCGCGCCACGCTCGCCGCGGCGGCGAGCCCGGCCACGGCGCTGATGCCCCGGGTGACGAGATCTTGGACCCAGAAGAGTCGGCGGCGCGGATCGACCTTGTCGAGCACGGCGCTCGGTGGATCGATGACATAGACGCCGTAGCGCCGGAGTGCGAGGGGCCGTGGAGGTGCGGGCGGTCCGGGCGGGCACATGGCGAAGCCGAGGCGATAGCCGGCCGCGCCGGCGGCGGCGATGACGCGTTCGTCGCAGCGACCGAACGGGTAGCTGACCGTGCGCACGCCGACACCGAGAGCGTCCTCCAACTGCTGGCGCGAGCCCGCCAGTTCTTGCTGCAGGGCGGCGTCCGTGAGCCGGCGGAGATCGCGATGCTGGGCGGAGTGCGACCCGAACTCGACGCCCGCGGCGGCGAGAGCACGCAGGCTGGGCCAGTCGAGGTGCGGGCGGCGCCGTCCCGGGAGCGGCAGATCCCAGCGCGCCCGCTGGCCGACGAAGTCACTGATGACGAAGAGGAGCACCGGGTGGCGCCGCACTTGCAGCTCGGGCCAGGCGTGCTCGGCGAAGCTCGCGAAGGCGTCGTCGAAGGTGAGGAGCACTTCGCTCGCGGCGCCTCCCTCCGAGGCGGCACGACGGGGTGCGGACTCGGTAGCAGCGTGGGCAGCGATCACTGCCTCGAGGCGGGCGGCGAACGTGTCCGTGTCGATGCCGCGGACACCGGCGCCGCGCAAGGCGTCGAGATGGGCGGCGAATTGGCGGCGGGTACACCAGGTGCCGCCGAGTTCGGGAGTTCCCACCTTGTGATAGGCGAGCACGGCGGGCAGACCCGGCGGGGGCGGGCCCAGGTAGCGACGCCAGCCGAGATGGGCGGAAGCGCCGAGGAGTGCTGCGGCCGCAGCGGCCGTCCCGGCAGCGAGGGCCGGGTCCAAGTCAGCGGCTCCCGGTGTGCCCGAAGCCGCCGTCGGCACGCTCGGTGCGGGAAAGATCCCGCAACTCCAGGGCCGGATGGTGCACGCGCACGAAGACGAGCTGGGCGATGCGTTCGCCCCGCACGATGTGGAAGGTTTCGCTGCCGAAGTTGAAGAGCACGACCATCACCTCGCCACGGTAATCACTGTCGATGGTGCCGGGGCTGTTGAGAACACCGAGGTGATGCTTGACGGCGAGACCGCTCCGCGGCCGCACCTGCGCTTCGAAACCCGCCGGGATCTCCAGACGCAGCCCGGTGGGCACGAGCGCCAGCCGTCCCGGTTCGAGCGCCA
This sequence comes from Candidatus Krumholzibacteriia bacterium, assembly GCA_035649275.1. Taxonomy (NCBI): domain Bacteria; phylum Candidatus Krumholzibacteriota; class Candidatus Krumholzibacteriia; species Candidatus Krumholzibacteriia bacterium. The sequence continues at coordinate 72,716 of DASRJW010000049.1, read as the reverse complement.
GCGGCGCGGACACCGCGGCGCGCAGGTCGTAGCCCGAGGCTCCGGCGCTCCAGCGCTGCAGTCCCGGCAAATCCGCCGCGTGCGCCAGCACCTCGACCCCGACGGCAGGCATCGCCGCGCCGACGACACCCGGTACCACCGTGCCGTCGATAGCCGGTACCACCGTGCCGCTCGCGCGCGCCGTCTCCGGGCGCTCGCTTCTTCGCTCATGGCGTGGTTCGCTCATCGGCGCACGTTCTCCTCGACGAAGCGGATGGCCGTGTCGACCGGTGTCCCCGGAGTGAACACCGCTTGGATGCCGAGCTCGCGGCAGTAGGCCAGATCCTCGTCAGGGATGATGCCGCCGGCGAAGACGAGGATGTCGCCGCCTCCCTGCTCGCGCAATCGCCGCATGATCTCGGCGAAGAGCTCGCGGTGCGCTCCTGAAAGAATGGACAGCCCCACCGCCGCCACGTCCTCCTGGATGGCGGCATTCACGATGGCATCCGGGGTCTGGCGAATGCCGGTGTAGATGACCTCCATGCCTGCCTCCTGAAAAGCCCGAGCGATGTATTTGGCGCCACGGTCGTGGCCGTCCAACCCCGGTTTGGCGATGAGCACGCGGATCGGCTGGTCGCGTTTCTTCGCTGCCCCCATCGTTTCGGCTCCCCTGCTGCGGTCATCGCCAGACGGCAATCTCGGCTCCGGTGGCCTTGGTGGCGCCGCTGTGGCGCCTTCCCCCTCAGATGGTCACATCGGCGCGATGCTCGCCGAAGACGCTGCGCAGCTCGTCGCTGATCTCCCCCAGCGTCGCGCCCTTCTCCACCGCGTCGACGATGGGTGGCATGAGGTTTTCCGTTCCCGCGGCGGCGCGCCGCACCGCCTCCAGTGACGCTTTCGCCGCGGCACCGTCGCGCCGGGCGCGGAAGGCCTGCAGCCGTTTCACTTGGGCGCGCTCCAGGGCCGGATCGACGCGCAGGATGGGAATCCGCGCCGGGCTCTCCTCGCGAAAGCGGTTCACTCCGACCACGACGCGCGTCTCTGCTTCGATCTGCCGCTGCAGGGTGTAAGCGGCCTCCTGGATCTCCCGCTGCACGAAGCCGCGCTCGATGGCCTTCACCATGCCGCCCATGGCCTCGACGCGCTCGAGCAACTGCTGCGCTTCCTTCTCGATCTGATGGGTCAGGCTCTCGATGGCGTACGAGCCGCCGAGAGGATCCACGGTCTGGGCGACGCCGGACTCGTAGGCCAGGATCTGCTGCGTCCGCAGCGCGATGCGCGCCGCGTCCTCGGTGGGCAGCGCCAGCGCCTCGTCCATGCCGTTGGTATGCAGGCTCTGCGCCCCACCCAGTACCGCCGCCAGCGCCTGCACGGTGACGCGGACGACGTTGTTCTCCGGCTGCTGCGCCGTGAGCGAAGCTCCCGAGGTCTGGGCATGGAAGCGCAGCTGGCAGGATTCCGGCCGGCGGGCGCCGAAGCGCTGGCGCATGAGCCGGGCCCACAGGCGGCGGGCGGCGCGAAACTTGGCGACCTCCTCGAGCAGGTCGTTGTGGGCGTTGAAGAAGAAGCTGAGTCGCCCGGCGAAGTGGTCCACGTCCTGTCCGGCGTCGAGGGCCGCTTGCACGTAGGCGATGCCGTCGGCCAGGGTGAAGGCCACTTCTTGCGCCGCGGTCGAACCAGCCTCGCGGATGTGATAGCCGGAGATGCTGATCGGGTTCCATTCGGGGACTTCGTGGGCGCAGAAGGCGAACATGTCGGTCACCAGGCGCATCGACTGCGCCGGCGGATAGATGTACGTGCCCCGGGCGATGTACTCCTTGAGGATGTCGTTCTGTACCGTGCCGCGCAGCGCCGTCCACGGCACCCCGCGCCGCCGCGCCACCACCAGCACCATGCCGAGGAGGATCGAAGCGGTGGCGTTGATGGTCATGGAGGTGGAGACGCGCTCCAGCGGGATGCCCTCGAGGAGCGTTTCCATGTCCTCCAGGGTGGCGATGGCGACGCCCACCTTCCCCACCTCGCCGCGCGCCAGGACGTGGTCCGAGTCGTAGCCGATCTGGGTGCACAGGTCGAAGGCGACGGAAAGTCCGGTCTGCCCGCGCTCGAGGAGATAGCGATAACGACGGTTCGATTCCGCCGCGGTGCCGAAGCCGGCGTATTGCCGCATCGTCCACAAGCGGCCCCGGTACATCGTCGGGTAGACGCCGCGCGTGTAGGGGAAGGCACCGGGATAACCGAGGTCGGCCTCGGGATCGAGTCCGGCGACATCGGCCGGCGTGTACAGGCGTTCGACGGGGACGCCGGAGCTGGTGGTGAAGGGCTCGTCGCGTTCGGGAGAGCGTTCCAGGAAGGGCTGCAGCACTTCCCGTTCCCATGCCTCCCTGCCGGCCGCGGCGCTTCCGGGCCGGGCGCTGCGTTCGCGGGCTCGATCCGTGGGCATGAGCGCTCCCTCGGGGTGGGGGAGCCGGAGTCTAGCGCAAGGACGCGACCGCTGCCTCGGCCCACTCCATGATCTGCGTCAGTCCCGGCAGGCGACCGATGCCGGGCCCGACGCCGAGCCAGAGCGTCAGCAGCACGCAGGTCACGATGGCGAGGCGAGGACCCCAGTGGCCGGCTTCGGCGAGGCGCGGCTCCGGCGGTTTCTCCACCGCGGGCGTCGCCGCCATGGCCCCGGGCCCCTCGAAAGCGTGGGTGCGGGACAGCAAACCTTCCAGCACCCCGGAGACGGGCTCGCGCTCCGGCTTCATGTACATGGCGACGACGACGCGCAAGTAGTAGTACACCGAGACGAGGGTGTTGAGGACGGCAATGACGACGAGACTCGTCAGATGCGCGTCGAGGGCGGCGCGGAAGAGGGCGTACTTGCCGAAGAACCCCGCCGTGGGTGGCAAGCCCCCGAGGGCGATCATGAACAACGCCATGGCGAGGCTGAGCCCGGGATGGCGCTGCGCCACGCCGCTCCAGTCCCGATCGAAGCGCAGGTCGCCCTCGGCGCGCCGCCCGAGCAGGGTGACCACGGTGAAGGCCCCGATGTTCATGGCGGCATAGGCCAAGAGATAGTAGAGCACCGCCGACGCCCCTTGCTCCGAGCCGAGCGTCGCCACCGCGGCCAAGCCGACCAGCATGTAGCCCGCGTGCGCCACCGAGGAAAACGCCAGCATGCGCTTGATGTTGTCCTGCGTGAGGGCCGACATGTTGCCCACCGTCATGGTCAAGGCGGCGAACCACCAGAGGATGCTGCCGAGGGGCAAGGTGGTGTGCAAGGCGCCGCCGAGCAGCGTGCGCGTCAAGGCGCCGAAGGCGGCCACCTTCACCGCCGCGGCCATGAACATGGTGACCGGCGTCGGCGCGCCCTCGTAGACGTCGGGAACCCACATGTGGAAGGGCACCACACCCACCTTGAAGAGGAAGCCGACGACGACGAGGAGCGCCCCGAGATGGAAGAGCGGCGTTTCGGCGGCCCGGGCGATTTCCGCCAGCTGGGTGCTGCCGGTCGCCCCCCAGACGAGGGCGACACCATAGAGGAACACCGAGGAGGCGAAGGAACCGAGGACGAAGTACTTGAGGGCCGCCTCGTTCGATTTGATTTGCTGGCGCAGAAAGCCGCAGAGAACGTAGGCCGGGAAGGAGAGCAGCTCGAGGCCGAGGAACATGGTGATGAGATCGGCGCTTGCAACCAGGACCAGCATGCCGGCGGTGGAGAAGAGCAGCAGGAGGTGGAACTCGGCGCGGTCGATGCCGGCGCGGGCGTTGTAGCTCTGGGCACCGAGGAGCGAGAGCGCCGCGCAGCCCAGGATGGCGACCTGCAGGAACACGGCGAAGCGATCGAGCCGGAGAGCGCCGGCCAGGGCGGCCTCGGCGCCGGGGAGCGGCACGTTCCAGTGCGAGACCGCGAGCGCCATGGCGACGGCGAGCCCGAGGAGCGTCGGCCCGGTCCACGACGGCGGCTTCAGGAAGAGATCCCCCACCATGACGACGAGCGCCGTGCCGACCACCGCCAGAATGGGCGCGACCAGCTGCCAGGCTTCGGGATGCCAGGCGAACTCGAAGCTCATGGCGAGCCCTCCTGCCGCGGCGCCGGAGCGGCGGCGCTCGCCTCCGGAGCGAGATTCGAAGTCGCGCTCGACACGCCGAGTGGCTCCGCAGAGCTCGCGCCGAGCGCCGGCGTGTTCGCTCCAGGCGAAGGCGTGGTCTCGGTGAGGCGTTCGTCGAGCTGCACCTGGCGCACGAGCCGATCGACGGAGGCGTGCATGCGCTGCAGGAACGGACGCGGATACACGCCCATGACGACGATGAGGATGAGGAGCGGGGCAAAGGTGAGGATCTCCCGCGGCGATAGATCGGGCAGCTTGCGGTTCTCCTCGTGGCGCACCGGACCGAAGAGCACACGCTCCACCATCCACAGCATGTAGATGGCACCGAGAACCACGCCCGTGCTGGCCACGATGGTGAGCAGGCGATGCTGGTGGAAGGCGCCGAGGAGGATGAGGAACTCGCCGACGAAGCCGTTCAGGCCGGGCAAGCCGATGGAGGACAAGGTGACGAAGATCAGCACCGTGGCGTAGACCGGCATGCTGCGCGCCAGGCCGCCGAAATCGGCGATGGCGCGGGAGTGGCGGCGCTCGTAGAGCACGCCCACCAGGAGGAAGAGCGCTCCCGTGGACAGGCCGTGGTTGAGCATCTGGTAGATGCCGCCCTCCAACCCTTGGCTGCGGGCGCTCAAGATGCCGAGCATGACGAATCCCAGGTGGCTCACCGAGGAATATGCCACGAGCTTCTTCATGTCCGGCTGCACCATGGCCACCATCGCGCCGTAGACGATGCCGACGACGGCGACGAGCATGAGGAGCGGCGTCGCGACGTCGAGCCCGTGCGGGAAGAGCGGCATGGCGAAGCGCAGGAAGCCGTAGCCTCCCATCTTCAACAGGATCCCGGCCAGGATGACCGAGCCCGCCGTGGGCGCCTCGACGTGCGCGTCGGGCAGCCAGGTGTGCAGTGGCCACAGTGGCACCTTGATGGCGAAGGCCAGGGCGAAGGCGGCGAAGTACCACACCTGGTGGCTCGGATCGATGTGCGCCGCGATCAGGGTCTGGAGGTCGAAGCTGTAGTAGCCCACCTGGTTGGCGTGCTGCACCACGAGGGAGAGGATCGCCACCAGCATGAGCAGCGACCCGGCCAGGGTGAAGAGGACGAACTTGATCGCCGCGTATAGACGCCGCTCGTGTCCCCAGATGCCGATGAGGAAGTACATGGGCACCAAGGACACTTCCCAGAAGATGTAGAAGAGAAAGAGGTCGAGGCTCAAGAAGACGCCCTGCATTCCCGTCTGCAGCAGCAAGAGGAGGACGTGGAACTCGCGCACCCGGGTCGTGATCCCCGCCCACGAGCCGAGGACGGCGACGGGCCCGAGGAGCGCCGTGAGCAGCACCAGCCACAAGCTGATGCCGTCCACCCCCAGGTGGTATTCGATGCCCCAGCGCGCGATCCAGGGGTGGCGCTCGACGAACTGGAAGGCGCCGTCGCCACCGAACTGCGGCAGGAGCCAGAGCGACAGCACCAGATCCGCGAGCATTCCGGCCAAGGCCACGGAGCGGATCGCCCGGGTGGCGGTGCGCGGCAGGACGAGCACGCCCAGCGCGGCCACCAGGGGGGCGAAGACGATGGCGCTCAGCAACGACACGATCGACCTCCGCGCCTCACAACACGCGCAGCAGGAGTACCAGCACACCCAGGACGACGACGAAAGCGTAGGTCTGCACGTAACCGCTCTGGGCGAAGCGGAAGACGAAGGAGAAGGCCCGGGTCACCCCGCCGAGCAGGTTGATCACCCCATCGATGAGGCGCACGTCCACGAGACGCCAGAGAGCCTCTGAGAGCAACCGGAAGGGTCGCACGATCACCGCGGCGTAGAGCTCGTCGACGAAGTACTTCCCCGCGAGCAGGCGCTGCAGCGGCTGCAGCCGCCCGGCGAGGGCGGCAGCCGTTTGCGGCCGGCGCGCATAGAGCTGGAAGCCGAGCCCGAGACCGAGCAGCGCCGCCGCGAGCGCCACCGCCATGGCTCCCGGCTCGGAGAGCGGCGCCGAGCCGGCGTGCTCCGCCAGCGCCGCGCTGCTCTCGTGCAGGGCCGTTTCTCCTGCCGCAGTGCTCGCCACCGTAGTCGCCCCGTGCTCCGTCGCCGCGCTGCCGGCGACGGCGAAGCTCGGGTGCAGCCAGGTCTCGAGCCGGTTCGACCCACCGAGGGCGTGGGGCACGCCGAGGAAACCGACGAGGAGGCTCCCCATCGCGAGTAGTACTAGCGGCATGGCCATGCTGGGAGGCGCCTCGTGGGCGTGGGCGTAGGTGTGCTGCTCACCGCGGAAGCTGCCCAGGAACACCAGCGACACCAGACGCCACATGTAGAAGGCGGTGCACAGGGCGGCCAGCACCAGCACCGCCCAGAGCACGCTCGGCAGCCAGGGCAAGAGCGGGTTCGGCCGCGACAACGCTTCCCACAGGATGTGGTCCTTGCTGAAGAAACCCGCCAGCGGCGGCAAGCCCGCGAGCGCCAAGGTGGCGATCACGAAGGTCCAGAAGGTGAGCGGCATCTTGCGGCGCAAGCCGCCCATGCGGCGGATGTCCTGCTCGTCGTGGAGAGCGTGGATCACTGCCCCCGAGCCGAGGAACAGGCAAGCCTTGAAGAAGGCATGGGTGAAGACGTGGAAAACACCCGCCCCGTAGGCACCGACGCCGACGCCGACGAACATGTAGCCGAGCTGGCTCACGGTGGAATAGGCGAGCACTTTCTTGAAATCGTTCTGCGCCACCGCGATCGTCGCCGCCAGCAGCGCCGTCGCCGCCCCGATCGCCGCCACGGTCGTACTCGCCACCGGAGCCAGGTCGAAGAGGAAGTGCATGCGCGCCACCATGTAGACGCCGGCGGTCACCATGGTGGCGGCGTGGATGAGGGCGGAGACCGGAGTCGGTCCGGCCATGGCGTCGGGGAGCCAGACGTAGAGCGGGATCTGCGCCGATTTCCCCGCGGCGCCGAGGAAGAGGAGCAGGCAGATCGTCGTGGCGATGGCCGGAGTGAACGCCTCGACATGATTGCGCATGGCGGCGAAGGTGAGGCCTGGAGCCCCGGCGCCCTGCAGGGTCCAGAAGATGAGGAACATGGCGATGAGAACGCCGAAATCGCCGATGCGGTTGACCACGAAAGCTTTCTTGCCCGCCGCCGCCTTGGCGGGGTCCTCGAACCAGAAGCCGATGAGCAAATAGGAGCAGAGCCCGACCCCCTCCCAGCCGACGAAGAGGAGCGGCAGGCTGTCGGCGAGCACCAGCACCAGCATGGCGAACATGAACAGATTGAGATAGGCGAAGTAGCGGACGACGCCACGATCCTCGTGCATGTATCCCGTGGAGTAGACGTGGATCAAAGTGCCGACGCCGGTGACGAAGAGCAACATCAACGACGACAAGGGGTCGATAACGAAGCCGATGTCGAGCTGCAAGGCCCCCGACTCGAGCCAGCGCCAGAGCGTCTGCGACAGCCAGCGTCCCTGCGGCATGAGGCCGCGCAGCTCGGCCCAGGCGAGGAGCGCCAGAGCGAAGGACAGCGCCGGCCCGAGACAGGCCACGACACCCACCAGGCGTCGTGGTGCCGGGTCGGTCCGCCGGCACCAGGCGAGGGCGACCGCACCGCACAGCGCGCTGGTGGCGAGCGGCGCCGCCGGAATGAGCCAGAGCCAAGTGCGTTCCACCCTAGTCCCCCATGGCGTTCATCTGATCCACGTTCACCGAGCGGTGCAGCCGGAAGAGGTTGACGAAGATGGCCAGGCCCACGGCGGCTTCCGCCGCCGCCACCGCCGTCACCAGGAAGACGAAGACGTGGCCATCGAGACGTCCGGTGTAGCGCGAAAACGCCACGAAGGTCAGGTTCACCGCGTTCAGCATGAGCTCCAAGGACATGAACAGGATGAGTCCGTTGCTCCGGGTGAGCACGCCCACGGCGCCGATGAGGAAGAGCAGACCGCTCAAGATCAAGTATTCGTGCAGGCCGACCATCTTCACCTCGCGCGCTTCGCCAGGGCCACCACGGCGACGACGACGGCGAGCAGCAGCACGCCGACGATCTGGAACGGTACGAGATAGCGGGTGAAGAGGATCTCCGCCACCGAGGCGACCCCGCCCCAATCCTTGGACACCGGCGGCGGCACGGCGAGAACGCCGGCGAGGACGCCGAAGGCCTTGGTTGCCAGCGCCACCGCGAGGGCGCCGCAGAGGACGAACTTGCCCCAGCTGGCCGCGGCGGCGCGCGACTCCTCTTCCCGCAGGTTGAGGAGCATGATGACGAAGAGCACCAGCACCATCACCGCCCCGGCGTACACCCACACCTGCACCACGAAGAGGAGCCGGGCGTCGAGGAGCGCGTACATCGCCGCCAGGGCGACGAACACCACCACCAGCGACAAGGCGCTGGAGAGCGGACTGCGCCGCGTCACCATCCACAGGGAGCCGAGCACCGCGAGCGCCCCGAAGGCGTAGAACAGGATTCTCTCCACGCTCCTCCTCGAACGCCCCCCGGCCGGACCGGTGGCTTCAGTCGTGCAGCAGCCGTTCCATGGTGAGGACGAAGTCCTCGCGCTGCGTCCCAGCCAGGTCGAAGAAGCGCCCCGTGTCCATGCGGATCGCGTCCTTGGGGCAAGCTTCGACGCAGAAGCCGCAGAAGATGCAGCGCATGAGATCGATCTCGAAGCGCAGCGGGATCTTCTCCACGCTCGGATCGGGACTCTCCGCCGCTTCGATGTGGATGCAATCCGCCGGGCAGGCGGTGGGGCACATCATGCAGGCGACGCAGCGCGGCGTCCCGTCTTCCTTCTTCGTCAGCCGGTGCAGGCCGCGGAAGCCTTCCGGCAGCGTCCGCACCACTTCCGGGAAGCTGCTCGTCGGCATGTCCTGTTGGTGGAACAGATTGCGCAGCAGGTGCCGGAGCGTGACCCCGAGCCCGCGGACGACTTCGATGAGGTAGACCCGCTGCCAGAAGCCCATGGTGGGACGCACCACCAGGATTTCCGTCGGCCTGAGGCCGAGCCGCTGCAGCAAAGCGGGATCGATGGCCATCAGGAGCCTCCGCCGAGGAGAACGAGGACGATGCCGGTCACCGTGATGTTCACCAGCGCCCAGGGGAGCAGGTGCTTCCAGCCCAGGCGCATGAGTTGGTCGTAACGGAAACTGGGGAGCGTCCAGCGCACCCAGATGAAGGTGAGGGCGACGAGCAGCGTCTTGGCGAGGAAGACGCTGAGCTGCGCCACCGCCGCCACCACCGCAGGAGCCCAGCCGGGAAGCGCGAGGCCAGGAAGCAGGGCGAGACCGGCGGCGCCGGCGAGGGCAGCGCCGGTGAACATCGTGGCCCAGAAGCTGCCTTCGTGGCGGCGGGCGTCGGTGTACTCCCGCCGCAGCCGCTTCGACCAGCGCAGCGCCGCGGGCACGATGACGATTCCCGCCAGAACCAGTCCGCCGAGCATGACCCCGAGCACGGCTCGAGCGTTCTGGCGCAGCGCCTCGGTGCCGAGCCAGGGCACCTGCCAGCCGCCGAGGAAGAGCGTCACCACCAGCCCCGAGGCGACGACGATGTGGATGTACTCGGCCATGAAGAAGAAAGCGAAACGCACCGCCGAGTACTCGGTGTGGTAGCCGGCGACGATCTCCGAGTCGCGCTCGGGCAGGTCGAAGGGGGTACGGTTGGTCTCGGCGAAGGCGGCCACCAGGAAGAGCACGAAGCCGAGGGGCTGCAGCACGATGCCCCAGCGCGGCAGGAAGCCCCAGAGCAACTCGCCCTGCGCCCGCACGATGGTGTTCATGTCCACGCTGCCGTAGATCATGATGGCACCCATGATGGAGAGGCCGAGGGCCACCTCGTAGCTCACCATCTGCGCCGCGGCGCGCAAGCTCCCGAGGGTGCCGAACTTGTTGTTCGAGGCCCAACCCGCCAGCACGATGGAATAGACCATGAGCGCCCCTATCGCCAGCGGCCAGAGCAGGCCGATGTCGAGCTGCAGCCCCTGCAAGGTGATGTCCTCCGCCGGCAGCCGGAGGTCATCGGCGAAGGGCACGATGACGAAGAGCAGCTGGGCGACGACGATGGCGACGAAGGGTCCGAGACGCCAGTAGAGACCGTGCACCCGTGTCGGCACCACGTCTTCCTTGGACAGCAGCTTGAGGACGTCCGCCAGGGTGTGGATGACGCCGCCGAGACGCAAGCCCAGGATGGCGGCCCGGTTCGGACCGGTGCGGTCCTGCATGAAGGCGCTCGCCTTGCGTTCGAACCAGATCATGAGGGGAAGGAAGAGGAGCGGCAGCATCCAGGCGAACAGCAAGCGCCCGGCGATGATGGCGGGATGGGAGTTCCAGTTATCCATGCGTCTCCGCCTCCGCCGCCGGTGCGGGTGGCGCCGCGTACCAGCTGCGCGCGTCCGCTGCTTCTTCGTCGCTCCAGACCGAACGGGGACGCGCCGTCTTGCGCCAGGTGGGGACGAGGCCGTGCGGCGGCACCGCCTCCCAGTCGAGACGGGGCAGCGCACTGCCCGCCGGCAGGAGCTGCTTCCAGATCGCCGGCTGCACCGGGCCCACCGGCTTGCCGGCGGGCCAGAAGTCGCGCCGCAACGCCGCAGCGAGCTCGAGGCCGAGCTCGAAACCCGTGCGCGCCGAGCCGGCGGGGGCGAGGGCGGCTTCGAAGCGCTGCACTCGTCCTTCGAAGTTGGTGAAGCTGCCGGCGTACTCGGCCCAGGTGGCGAGCGGCAGCAGCAAGCCGCCGGCGGCCTGCACCGCCGCCGCGGTGGCGTTGTGGTTGGTGAGTGCGGCAGCGACGAAATCGAAGCGGCCGAAGGCGGCCGCCAGAGTCCCGTCCCAGCCGACGGGATCGTCACCGATCAGGAGGAGGACTTTCGCCTCCGGGGCGCTGCACAAGCGACGCGCGTCGGCGGCGAGACCCAGGGCTTCGGTGGCCCGCGTGTTGGGGTGCGGATCGGCGCGGCGGAGGAGCGCGTCCTCCGGCTGCGGCGGTTCGAGGGAACCCGCGCCCAGGGGGGCGATGGGAAGCACCGCGGTGAACAGATGGTGCAGGACCAGGAGGTCCTCGTTGGCCAGCTTCGGCGACAAGAGCACCGCCACCGCCGGCGCGGCCGCCTGCAGGCGCTCCGCCAGGAGGTCGATGGCGTCGCCCAACACCAGGCTCCGGCCGGCGTGTTCCGCGTCCAGCAGGCGATTCTCGTTCACCCACTGGAATTCGACCCGGCCGCGGTCGCACATCCAGTACGAGTTCACCTCGGGGTTGTGGCGCGGCACCAGGCGCTGCACCTGGTTCCAGTGGTGGTCGATGCGGATGTTGCAGCCCCGGGCGCAGCTCGGACAGAGGGAGTCGGCCTTCTTCAGCCACCAGACCCGGCTCTTGAAGCGGAAATCCTTGCTGAGCAGCGCCCCGACCGGACAGAGGTCCACGACGTTCCCCGAGTAGGGATTCTGCAGCGGCTGCCCGGGGAAGGTGGCGATCTCCGAGTGGCTGCCCCGTTCCTTGACGTAGAGCTCGTCGACGCCGGCCACCTCGGTGCAGAAGCGCACGCAGCGGGTGCAGAGCACGCAACGCTCGCCGTCGAGGAGCACGTGCGGACCCAGGTCGACGACCTTGGCCTTGTGCACCTTGTCGACGTTGCGGCGGGCGTCGTAGAGGCCGTGGGACATGTAGTACTCCTGCAACCGGCACTCCCCGGCCTGATCGCAGATCGGGCAATCGATGGGGTGGTTGAGGAGCAGGAATTCGAGCACCCCCCGGCGGGCCTCCTGCACTACGGCGGAGCGCGTGCGGATCGACATGCCGTCCTTCACCGGGGTGTTGCAGGCGATCTGCAGCTTGGGCACGCCCTCGATCTCCACCAGACACTGCCGGCAGTTGCCGGCGACGCTGAGCGCCGGGTGCCAGCAGAAATGCGGGATGTGCACGCCGGCGCGACCCGCGGCGGCGATGAGGTTCTCGTGCGGGCCGACCTCGATTTCCCGGTCGTCGATGCGGATCTTGGGCATCTCGTCCTCGCCGTCGTGTCAGTCCAGCACCGGCTGCGGCTGCGGGCAGCGGCCGTGCGCGATGTGGGCGTCGAATTCGCTCTTGAACTTCTTGAGAAAACTCTTCACCGGCATGACGCAGGCGTCCGAGAGGACGCAGATCGTCGTGCCGAGCATGTTGTCGCAGAGGCTGTGCACCAAGGCGATGTCCTCCGGCGTGGCGCCGCCGCGCTCGAGGCGCCAGAAGATGTCGTCGAGCCAGGAGGTACCCTCCCGGCAGGGCGTGCACTGGCCGCAGGACTCGTGGGCGTAGAAGCGAGTGATCACGGCCAGGGCCCACACCATGCACGTGCCCTCTTCCAGAACCATCACCCCCGCCGAGCCCAGCATGGTGCCGAGCTGTGCCAGCGACTCGTAGTCCATCGACGCCCCCATGGCCTCGCTCCTGGTCATCACCGGCACCGACGAACCGCCCGGGATCACCGCTTTGAGCGGCCGGTCGGGATGGCGCATGCCGCCGGCGTAATCCTCCAAGAGCTCCTGGAAGGGGACGCCGAGAGGCGTCTCGTACAGACCGGGCTTGCGCACGTGACCGCTGATGCACCAGAGCTTGGTTCCCGTGCTCTTGCCGACGCCGATCTTGGCGTAGGCGTCCCCGCCGTGCTCCAGGATCCAGGGCACGGCGGCGATGGTTTCCACGTTGTTGATGATCGTCGGGCACTGGAAGAGTCCCACCACCGCCGGGAAGGGCGGCTTGATGCGCGGGTAGCCCCGCTTGCCTTCCAGGGACTCCAGGAGCCCGGTTTCCTCGCCACAGATGTAGGCTCCTGCGCCGCGGTGCAGGGTGACGTCGACGCGCCAGCCGGAACCATACGGGCTCGGCCCCAGGAGGCCGGCGGCGTAGGCCTCGTCCACCGCGGCCTGCAACACCCGGCGCGTGGCTTCGTACTCGCCGCGAATATAGATGTAGCAGTCGTGGGAGCGGATGGCCCAGCAGGTGATGAGGATCCCCTCGAGGAGTAGGTGGGGATCCTTCTCCATCAGGTAGCGATCCTTGAAGGTACCGGGCTCGCTCTCGTCGGCATTGATGCACAGGTACACCGGACGCTCGGTGTTCTTGGGGATGAAGCCCCACTTCACCCCGGCGGGAAAGCCGGCGCCGCCGCGGCCGCGCAGACCCGACTTCTTCACTTCCTCCACCACCGCTTCGGGGCTCCGCGTGAAGGCCTTGCGTCCGGCACTGTAGCCACCCGCGGCCTGGTAGGTCCCGAGCAAGTGCGCGCCGGGGGTGTCGAAGCGCAAGCTCAGGATGCGCTGCACGGCGGGGGCTCCGGTGCTCACGGCAGCTCCTCCAGCAGGGCATCCAGCTTCGCCGGCGTCAGGTCGAAGGCGAAGTCGTCGTTGATCTGCGCCACCGGGGCGTGCTCGCAGGCGCCGAGACACTCGACGCGCTGCACCATGAAGCGCCCGTCCTCGGTGCTCTCGCCGTGGCCGATCCCGAACCGGCGCTGCAGGTGTGACAGCAGCCCCTCGGCACCGAGGAGCGAGCAGGAGAGCGTCTGGCACACCTGGATGTTGTACTTCCCCGGCGGCCGGTCGTGGAACATGTGGTAGAAGCTGACCACGCCGTACACGCGCACCGGCGAGACGCCGAGGAGGCGGGCGACGTACTGCATGGCCTCCGCCGAGATCCAGCCGTGCTGGCGCTGCACCAGCCACAGCGCCGGCAGCAGCAGCGCCTCTCGCGTCGGGTAGCGGCGCGCCAGCTCCTCGAGCTCGGCCACCGCGGCATCGGTGAGCACCGCCGCAGCCAGAGCGCTCGTTTCCGCCATGGACGCCTCGCCTCCTAGCGGTCCAGTTCCCCGGCCACGACGTTCAAACCGCCGAGGGCGGCGGCCATGTCGGCCACCATGCTGCCCTCGATGATCTGCGGATACGCCTGGTAGAGGTAGAAGCATGGCGGCCGCACCCGCACCCGGTAGGGGCGGCCGCTGCCATCGCTGATGATGTAGAAGCCGAGCTCGCCGTTCGGCACCTCGAAGGAGTCGTAGGTCTCGCCCGGCGGCACCGGAGTGCCGAACATGACCAGCATGAAGTGGTTCATGAGCGGCTCGATGTCGCGGTAGACCTCTTGCTTCGGCGGCAGCACGAAACGATTCTGCGCCGTGTTCACCGGGCCCTCGGGCAGCTTGTCCAGGGCCTGCTCGACGATGCGCTGGCTCTGGAAGATCTCCTCGAAGCGCACCATGATGCGATCGTAGGCGTCGCCGTTCTCTCCCACCGGCACGTCGAAGTCGAACTGATCGTAGAAGTAGTAGCGGTCGCGCTTGCGGGCATCGAGCGGCAGGCCGCAGGCGCGCAGGCACGGCCCGGTCCAGCCGTAGCTCACCGCTTCGGCGGCGCTGATCCCTGAGATGCCCACGGTGCGCTCCTGGAAGATGCGGTTGTTCCGCACCAGCTTGAGCACGTCCCGCACAAAGGGCATGCTCTCCTTGAGCACCGCCCGCACCTCGTCGGCGAAGCCCGGGTACAGGTCCCGCGCCAGGCCGCCGACGCGGGCGTAGCTGTTGGTGAGCCGGGCGCCAGTGAGCTTCTCCACCACCTTGTAGATGTTCTCCCGCACCGTGAACAGGTACCAGAAATTGGTGAGCGCGCCGACGTCCACGATGTTGGCGGCATTGCAGACGCAGTGATCCATGATGCGGGAGAGCTCGTTGATGATGACGCGGATGAACTTGCAGCGGTCCGGGACCTCGATCCCCGCCAGCTTCTCCACCGCCTTGACGTAGGCCACGTTGTTCGACAGCGCCGAGACGTAGTTGAGACGGTCGGCGTAGGGGATGACGTTGTTCCACACGCCCTTCTCGGCGCTCTTCTCGAAGCCCCGGTGCAGGTAGCCGATCTCCGGGATGGCGTGCTTGATGGTCTCCCCTTCCAGCTCCACCAGGACCCGGAGCGTGCCGTGGGAGAGCGGGTGGCTGGGGCCGATGTTGACCAGCATGCGCTCGCTGATCTGGGTTGCGCTGGGCTCCGCCAGGCCTTCGGCGCGGGCGCGGCGCTGCTCGCTCTGGTGGCGCAGCGCCAGCTCGTCCTCCAGGGTCTCGGTGGTGGCGCACCATTGCCCGCGACTGCGGTCGTAGTCCTTGCGCAGCGGGTGGCCGACGAACTCGTGGTGGCAGAGGATGCGCTTCAGGTTGGGGTGCCCGTCGAAGTGCAGGCCGAACATGTCGAAGGCCTCGCGCTCCGCCCAGTCGGCCGCCTTCCACAGGTCGTGTACGCTGTCGAGATGCGGATCCGCCTCGGGCACGGGCACCTTGAGCCGCAAGCGCCAGCCGTTCCAGAGCGAGTACAGCTCGTAGACCACCTCGAAGCGCTCGAAGCGCTGCTGGAGATGCAGCCGATCGGCGCCGGCGAGGTCCACCAGCATGTCGAAGCGCAGCTCTGGATCGTCGCGCAACGCCTGCAGCACCCGGCGGCTGCCGGAGCGCCGCACCGCGTACACCAGGTCGCCGTGGGAAGAGCAATCGGCCAGGAGATCAGGACCGAGGTGGCCGCGCACGCGGTCCGGGTTCGGATGGGACATCGCGCGCTGCTCCTCTTCAGGATTGTTCGAGGAGCCGGCGCTCGTCGATCTTCTTTTGCAGCTTGAGCAAGCCGTCGAGCAGCAGGTCCGGGCTCGGCGGGCAGCCCGGCACGTAGATGTCCACGGGGATGATCTGATCGATCCCCTGCAAGGTGCAGTAGTCGTCGTAGAAGCCGCCGGAGCTGGCGCACACCCCCATGGAGATCACCCAGCGCGGTTCCGCCATCTGCGCGTAGATGGTGCGCAGGATCGGGGCCATCTTGTAGACCACGGTGCCGGCGACCACCATGAGGTCGGCCTGGCGGGGCGAGAAGCGCACCACCTCGGCGCCGAAGCGGGAGAGATCGAACTGCGAGCTCACCACGCCCATGAACTCGATGGCGCAGCAGGCGGTGCCGAAGGGCAGGGGGAAGAGCGAGTTCTTCCGCGCCCAGTCCACGGCGGCCTCGATGCGGGTGGTGATGAAGGGCTGGTTGGCGATCAGGCCGCGCCTCACTCCCATTCCAGCGCTCCCTTGCGCCAGACGTAGAGGAGCCCGATCTCGAGGACACCCAGGAAGACGAGGACTTGCGCCAGACCCATCCAGCCGAGCTTGCTGGCGAGCACGGACCAGGGGAAGAGGAAGACGACTTCGATGTCGAAAAGCAGGAAGAGGACGGCCACGAGATAGAACTTGATCGGCAGCCGCGGGTGCGCGGTGCCGAGGGGCGGCGAGCCGCACTCGTAGGTCGAGGCCTTCGTCGGGTCGGGCCGCTTGGGCGCCAGGAGGCGCTGTGCCCCGAGCATCAAGAGCGGGACGAGGATGGCCACGGGAACCAGGAGCGCGAGCGGCGCGAACCCCACGTGGACCTCGCAATTCGTTCTCTTGCAGGCACTTGCGAAAGTTTGAGAAAAATTTCTCAAACTACGATGGCACTGATACTACTCGCCGGTGGGGAGAAGTCAAGGCGACGGCCCGGTGCGTCAGACCTCCATGACCTCCGCTTCCTTGGCCTTCAACATCTCGTCGAGCTTGCGGATGGTGCCGTCGGTCATTTCCTGCACCTTCTTGGCGTGCCGCTTGTGTTCGTCCTCGGTGAGCTCGCCCTCTTTTTCCAGCCGTACCAGTTTCTCGTTGGTGTGGTGCCGGACGTTGCGCACCGCCACGCGACCGTGCTCGACCATGGTGCGCACCACCTTGACCAGCTCTTTGCGGCGCTCCTCCGTCAGCTGCGGGATGGGGACGCGGATGACGTTGCCGTCGTTGGCCGGATTCAGCCCCAGGTCGGCGCCGCGGATGGCCTTCTCGATCTCGCCGATGAGGCTCCGATCGTAGGGCTGCACGGTGAGTAAACGCGGTTCCGGCGCGTTGACCCCCGCCACCTGCTTGAGCGGCACCTGGGAGCCGTAATACTCGACGCGCACCGTGTCCAGCAGCGCCGGCGAGGCCTTGCCCGTGCGCACCGTCGCCAGCTCGCGGCGGGCCGCTTCGATCGACTTCTTCATGTGATCTTCGGCTTCGTGCAACAACGTCTCGGCGGACATCGTTTCACCCCTTTCCGACCATCGTCCCGACCTCTTCGCCCGCGACGATGCGTAACAAGGCGCCGGGGGCGTTGATGTCGAAAACGATGATGGGCAAATCGTTGTCTCGGGACAAGGAGAACGCCGTCGAGTCCATGACGCGCAGGTCGCGTCCCAGGGCTTCGTCGTAGGTCAGGCGCTGGTAGCGCACCGCCCCGGGATTCTTGGCCGGATCGGAGTCGTAGACGCCGTCCACCTTGGTGCCCTTGAGGAGCACCTCCGCGCCGATCTCCATGGCGCGCAGCACGCCTGCCGTGTCGGTGGTGAAGAAGGGATTGCCGGTGCCGCCCGCCATGATGACGATGTTGCCGCTCTCGAGCTGCTCGATGGCGGTGCGCCCGGCGAAGGGCTCGGCGATCTGGGTCATGCGGATCGCGGTCATCACCAGCGCCGGCACGGCGAGCCGGGCGAGGGCGTCCTGCACCGCCAGCGAGTTGATCACCGTGGCCAGCATGCCCATGTGGTCGCCGGTCACCCGATCGATGCCGCGGGTGCTGCCGGTTTGGCCGCGGAAGATGTTGCCGCCGCCGAGGACCAAGCCGAGTTGGATGCCGTGGCCATGTACCTCGCGCAGTTCCTGCGCCAGGGCTTCGATGCGGTCGCCATCCAGGCCGACGCTGCGCGAGCCCGCCAGGACTTCTCCGCTCATCTTGAGCAGGATGCGGCGATACTTGAGCTTCATACCCTGAACAGACGAGCGCGAGCGGGCGCCGCCGGGTCGGGGGTCACGCTTCTTCGCCGAGCTGGTAACGCACGAATCGGCGCACGACGATGTTCTCGCCCAGCTTGGCGATGGCTGCCTTGACGCGCTCCTCGACGCTGCGGTCCGGGTCCTTGACGAAGGGCTGCTCGAGGAGCACGCGCTCCTTGTAGAGCTTCTCCACCCGGCCCTGCACCATCTTCTCCACGATCGGCGCCGGCTTGCCGCTTTCCGCCGCTTGGCCGCGGAAGATGCCGAGCTCGCGCTCCAGGAGCTCCGGGTCGAATTCCTCGCGGCGCACCGACACCGGGTTCGTCGCGGCGACCTGCATCGCCAGGTCCTTGCACAGCTCGACGAAATCCGGGGTGCGGGCGACGAAATCGGATTCGCAATTCACTTCCACCATCACGCCCACCCTGCTGCCCGAGTGGATGTAGGCGAAGATGAGCCCTTCCTGCGTCGCTCGGCCGGCCTTCTTGGCCGCCCCGGCCAGGCCCTTGGTCCGCAGATAGTCCACGGCCTTCTCCAGGTCGCCGTCGCTCTCGGCCAGTGCTTTCTTGCAATCCATCATGCCGGCGCCGGTCTTGTCGCGGAGCTCGCGCACGACGCCTGCAGAGATGTCGGCCATGGTCTCCTCCCGTGCCGTGATTCAGGAACGTTCGGCCAGGCGCGGAGAACGCGACCGGGCGGCGGTGGTTTCCTCGTCCGCCCCGACCGCTGCGTGCACCTTGCCATCGCCGGCTTCGGGCTCGAGGCGGCCGGCCTCGCGGCCCTCGAGGGAGCGCTCGCGCCCTTCCAGGACCGCGGCGGCGATGTAGTCGGCGAACAGCGCGATGGCACGGATGGCGTCGTCGTTCCCCGGGATGGGGTAGTCGATGCGGTCCGGATCGGCGTTCGTGTCCACGATGCCGACGATGGGGATGCCGAGGCGGTTGGCCTCCTTGACCGCGATCTCTTCCTTCGTGGTGTCGACGACGAAGAGCATCCCGGGCAAGCGATCCAGGCGGGAGATGCCACGCAGCACCTTCTCCAGCCGCGCCCGCTCCTTCTGCATCCGGCTGCGCTCCTTCTTGCTCAGCTGCTCCATGCCGCCTTCGGTGGCCAACTTCTGCAGCTCCAGGTAGCGGGCAATGCCCTTGCGCACGGTTTGGAAGTTGGTGAGCATGCCGCCGAGCCAGCGCTCGCTGATGAAGTGCTGGCCGCAGCGGGCGGCGGCTTCCTCGACGACGCTGCGCGCTTGCTTCTTCGTGCCCACGAAGAGCACCGGCTCGCTGCGCTCCGAGGCGGCCTTCACTGCCGTGTAGGCGCGCTCGGCACAGGCCACGGTTTTCTGCAGATCGATGATGTGGATGCCGTTCCGCTCGATGAAGATGAACGGCTTCATCTTGGGGTTCCAGCGCCGGGTCTGGTGCCCGAAGTGCGCGCCGGCTTCCAGGAGATCCTTGATGGCAGGGGCGGCGGCAGGCATGCCTGCTCCTTTCGGTTGATCCTCCGGCGACCTGCTCCCCGACCGCACGAAGCGGCACCGTAGGGGAGACAGGGGCGGCTCGCCGTGTGAATTCCGCTCCCTCACGGCGGCTGCTCCGCCGTGCGGTCGAGCGGTGTCGATCAGCGCTTGGAGAACTGGAAGGCGCGCCGGGCGCCGCGGAGCCCGTACTTCTTGCGCTCCTTCATCCGCGGATCACGGGTCAGCAGGCCGATCTTGCGCAGCGGCTTGCGGAGCTCCGGATCGTGCTTCAACAACGCCCGGGCGACACCGAGGCGGAGCGCCCCGGCTTGTCCGGTGCTGCCGCCGCCGCGCACCCGCGCCACCAGATCGAAGCTCGTCGCGGCCTGGGCCACCTCGAACGGCTGCATCACCTGGCGCACCAGCGAGTCGCGGTGCAGGTAGTCGCGCAAGGCGCGGCCGTTCACCAACAGGTTGCCGCTGCCGGGAGTCAGGCGTACGCGCGCGATGGCCTCCTTGCGGCGTCCGGTGGCATACAGTGGCTTCGCCATTCATTCACTCCAGCTCGAAAGGTGCCGGCGACTGGGCTTGCTGGCGATGCTCGGGTCCGGCGTAGACGCGCAGGCGTGTCAATTGGGCACGCCCGAGCTTCGTCGCCGGCAGCATGCCGCGCACAGCCCGCATGATGACTTCCTCGGGTCGGCTCTCCATGAGCTCGCGCATGCTGCGCACGCGCAAGCCGCCGGGATAACCCGAATGCTTGTAGTACTTCTTCTGCTGCAGCTTGTCCCCGGTGATGCGCACCTTCGCCGCATTGGTGACGACCACGTGGTCGCCCTGATCCAGGTGCGGCGTGTACTGGGGCTTGCCCTTGCCGCGCAGCAGATTGGCCACGTGCGAGGCGACTCGGCCGAGGACTCGGCCCTCGGCGTCGATGAGCACCCACTTGTGCTCGATGTCGCGCGCCCGTACCACGTGGGTTTTCATGCCACTTCCTCCATGCTGAACAACAGCAGCCCGCCACCTTAGCAGGGGCTCCAGGGGCCGTCAAGCGCACCTGGCCGGGGAGAGGGGCAGAGGGGCGAGGCGCGGCGGGTCCGAGGAGCCGCGCCGAGGCGTCGGTCTGGCCCCGGGTGCCGTTCCCGACCGCCCCCGGCGCCGGCCTGCCGTCGCTCCCCTGGCCTAGGGGCGTTGGGCCACGACGAACACCGAGGTGGAGAGCACCGGCACCCGCGTCCCGGGCCCGCGGAAGAGTGTCGAGCGCAGCAGGCTGGCCAGGCCGCGGTGGCGGATCACGTCCATCGGCGCCGTGAGGTAGCGCGAGGTGCGGATCTCGAAGCCGGCGCGCCCCAGCAGACCGACGATGTCGCCGCGGGTATAGATGCGGGCTCGGGCGAAGCGCCGGTGCAGATCCCGTGGCAACCAGGAAAAGAAGGGCACCCGGTTCCAAGGCAGGAGGGGCAGATTGGCGCCGTGGGTCTCGAAGATCCACCACTTGTGCGGCACCGAGAGCACGAGCCTGCCGCCCGGGCGGAGCACCCGACGGATCTCGCCGAGGAGCCGGTGCTCGTCGGCGGCGTGCTCGAGGGTCTCGATGCAGAGCACGGTGTCGAACGCGGCGTCTTGGAAAGGCATGCTGCCGCCGTCGTAGAGCACTGGGTGGCAAGGCGCGCCCGCGAAGCTGCGCAAGGCGCGGCGGAACTCATCGAGGTGCGCGGGAACGACGTCGAGACCGACGATGCTCCGGAAGCGATCCAAGAAGCGGACGGTTTGCGCGCCGTTGCCGCAGCCCACATCGAGGAGCCTGGCGCCGCGGAAGGCGGGCGAGCACATGGCATCGATGAGGGCGACGCGGCGTCCGAGCACGAAGTCGCCGTACGAAGCCGGGCGGCCGAGCGCTGGAGCGTCCACCGCGCCCTGCCTCACCCTCGCCGCCGCGGTGCGGCCGCGCCGAGCTCCGCCAGGCTCGCCGGCAGCGACTCCTCGTAGGGCGGGCGCACGACGCCGCCTTCGTGCACGATGGCGGTGATCAGATCCGCCGGGGTGACGTCGAAGGCAGGGTTGTACGCCTCCACGCCTGCCGGAGTGCTCCGCCCTGCGGCACCCGTGGTCACCTCGCTCGCCGCCCTCTCCTCGATCGGGATGTCCCGGCCGCTCGCGAGCGACAGGTCGAAGGTGGTCGACGGCGCCGCGACGTAGAACGGTATGCCGCAGCGCCGCGCCGCCAGCGCCACGCCGAAGGTGCCGATCTTGTTCGCCGTGTCGCCGTTGCGAGCGATGCGGTCGGCACCGACGACGACGCAGTCGATGCGCCCCGAAGCCAGGAGCGAGGGCGCGGCGTTGTCGCAGAGAACGGTGACCGGGATGCCGGCGCGCTGCAGCTCCCAGGCGGTGAGACGCGCTCCCTGCAAGAGCGGGCGCGTTTCGTCGGCGAAGACCTCGACGCTCTTCCCCTGCTGCACCGCTGCGTAGACCACGCCGAGCGCGGTGCCGATGCCCCCGGTGGCGAGCGCCCCGGCGTTGCAATGCGTCAGCACCCGGGCGCGCTGCGGCAGCAATCCGGCCCCGTGCGCGGCGATCGCTTCACAGAGCGCCCGGTCCTCCGCATGCACCGCCGCGGCCTCGCGGGCGACGCGAGTCGCGAGCTCCGCTGCCGAGGTCGCCGGCGCGGCGACAACGCGCCCGAGACGCTCCACCGCGCCGAAGAGGTTGCGCGCCGTAGGCCGGGTGCGCGCCAGGCTCTCCCCTGCCTCCAGCAGCCGCGCCCGCAAGGCCTCGACCTCCTTGCCGCCTGCCGCGAGGAAGAGCTCCGCTTCGAGCTGGAAGCCGTACGCCGCGGCGACGCCGAGCGCCGGGGCGCCGCGGATGCGCAACATGCGGATGGCCTCGCAGAGCGCCTCCAGGCTGCGCAGCTGCAGCACCACGTGCTCGCTCGGGAGGCGAGTCTGGTCGATGATCTCGATGGCGCCGTCGCGGTAGAGGATGGTGTCAACGACCACTGCGCACCTCCACGTCGTGCAGCTCCTCCAGCAAGGAGAGGAAGCGCTGCACCGGGAAACCCATCACATTGTAGAAGCAGCCGCGGATCTCCTGGACGAGCATGGCGCCGAACCCCTGGATGGCGTAAGCCCCGGCCTTGTCGGCGCACTCCCCGGTCGCCACGTAGCGTTGCAGCGTCGCGTCGTCCCAGTGGCGGAAGCGCACCTCCGTCGACTCGACGCCGTCGACGCCGCGGCCGCTCTCCACATCCTGCAGCGCCAGGCCCGTGTGCACCAGGTGCCAGCGCCCGCGCAGGCGCTGCAACATGGCCAGCGCCTCCTCGGCAGATCCCGGTTTACCCAGGATGTCACCGTCGACGACGACGATGGTGTCGGCGCCGATGCAAGTCCCGCGCTGCCGGCCCCGTGTCCCAGCCACGGCCTTGCGGCGCGCCTGGGCCCGGGAATGGGCGAGAGGCTCGGGCTCGTCCAAGGGCTCCGTCTCGGCGTTCGTCGGTTCCACCTCGAACTCGAAGCCGAGCATGCGCAGGATGGAGGCGCGCCGCGGGCTCGCCGAGGCCAGGATCCAATCCCTTTGCGAGGTCCACGGCAACAGCGGATTCATGCTCGCGTCTGCCTCCGCAGCCCTCGATGGTGCTTCCCTGTGGGCGTGAAGAGAGTTCAGGCTAACACTGTGGCGCAGGAGGCGCAACGAGGCGGCCGGCGACAACGCTGCAGAGGCCCACCTCGTGCCGCTACTCCCCTGCCGTTCCCCTTGAAGACCGCGAGGCGCTGCGAGGCAGCCGGTGCTTGGGCTATCTTGGGCGTCCCAGGCCTGCGAGCGGCCGGAGTCACGACCTCGACGTTGCACTGCAGGCGTGAAGCGGGGTGAGAGACGGGATGAACCCAGCAGAGAATGGGCGCGGCGGGCGGTGGGGCGCCACGCGTGTCCTCGCCATCGTCTGGCTCCTGGCGCTCGCGGCGGGCGTGGTCTGGGCTGCGCTCCGCTCCTGGATCGGCGACGACATCTACATCACCTTCCGCTACTGCGACAACGTCCTCGCCGGCTACGGACCGGTGTACAACCCGGGAGAACGCAGCGAAGGTTACACCCACTTCCTCTGGTTCATTCTCCTCACCCTCGGGCGCGCCTTGCACCTGCCGCCGGACCTGCTGGGAAAATATCTGCCCCTGCCCTTCTACGCCGGCTGTCTCGCGCTCCTCGTCCTGCTGTCGCAACGGCTCTTCCCGGGAAAGGGCGGGCTCGCCGGTGTGCCGGTGGCGGCACTCGCCTGGGCGGCGCACGGGGATGCCCGTATCTATGCCAGCAGCGGCCTCGAAACCTCGGCCTACATCTTCACGCTGCTTCTCGCCACCTGGTTCCTCTGCGCCTCCACCCATGCACGGCGCGTCGCCCTCGCCGCCTGGGCCCTGGCACTCGGCACCTTGCTGCGCCCCGACGCCTTGCTCTATGCCGGCTTCGCCGGGCTCTACTTGCTCTGGCAGCGGCCTGCACACGGGCGCGGCTGGCTCGAGTTCGGCCTGCTCTTCGCGGCTCTGGCCCTGCCGCTCTTCGCTTTCCGCTTCCTCTACTATGGTTACCCGCTCCCGAACCCGTACTACGCCAAGTCCGCCAGCCTGGCCAACTGGCCGCAGGGCCTGGTCTACCTGCGGACGTATTTCGACGCCTACTTCGTCCTCCTCCTGGCACCGCTCGCGCTCGCTCTCCTGCTCCACCGGCGCGGCGGCGCGCCACGGGCGGGCGGCGCCGCTCCCGCTCTCGCTCTCGGCCTCGCCGCCGCGGCCGCGAACATTTACACCGTGACCCGCATGGGCGGCGACTTCATGTTCGCCCGTTTCTATCTGCCGGCGACGCCCTTCCTCCTCCTGGCCATCGAGGCTCTGGTGCACCAGCTGCCGCGCCGGAGTTGGCGCCTCGCCGGCACCGCGGTCGTGGTGGGCCTGGTGCTCTACGCCGGCGTGCGCAAGCAGGTCCATTTCTCCCACCGGCAGCACGTGAAGTCCATCGTGGACGAACCGCAGTACTACCCGGACTACCGGCTCGACGACCTGCGAGCGCAGGCGCGCGCCCTGGAACGCTGCCTCGCCGGCACCGGAGCGGTTCTCATGGTGCAAGGGGGTCAAGCGAGCCTGGCGTATTACGCCCACTTCCCCGTCGCCATCGAGCGCTACGGCTTGACGGATGCGCACATCGCCCACAGCCCGGTGCCGCCGATCCGCGGCCGCCCAGGACACGAGAAGCTCGCCGATGCGCAGTACATTTTCGACCGGCGGGTCAACTTCCGCATCCACGCCCGCCGGCCCTTGTCGCTCGAGGCCTTCACCCAGATCGGCATTCCCTGGTCCAAGGGGATGACCTACGGCGAGATCATTCTCTACGACCGGCAGCTCATGGACCGCCTGAAGAGCTGTCCCGGCATCCGCTTCCTCGATTTCCCCTTGTGGTTGCAGCAGGACTACCTGCCGGCCATCGGCAGCCTGCAGCCGAAGCGCGTGGCCGAGGACTACAACCACTTCGTGCGCTTCTATTTCGACCACAATCCGGATCCCGAGGGACTGCGCGGCCAGCTCGACGCAGCGCTGGCCGCGCACGGCATCCAGAAGATCCCGCCCGAGTCGTTGCGCCCCGACTACTTCGAGGACACCGGCCGCACCACCATGCCCGGCGGCCTGTGACGGCGCGATGCGAGACACGGCCTGCTCACGACTTGGCCCGGGCAACGCTGGTTCCGCCAGGACCGAGGTCCTCCCAGATGTAGATCAGGAACCGGTCTCCGTCACCGCTTCCCTTCTGTAGATCTTCGATCACGGTGAAGCGCGCCTGACCGACGATGCGCATCGTCGTCCCCACCTGCGTGTGCCAGGTGACGTCGGTGGCATAAACGGCCTCCGACGCGCGCCACTGCTTGCGATCGAGGGGCCGCAGCGGATTCTGCTCGGATCGGTACAGGTCGAAACGCTCGGTGAAAGCTGCGAGCGGTGTGAGCTCGATGTCGATCGCTCGAAGCCAAAGCTCTGCAGCCACCGGCTCTGCGTCGCAGCCCAGGGTCTCGGGATGGAACATGCGGCGATGGATGCGCATCTCTTCGTCGTAGCCCCATTCCGTCTCGCCAGCGTCCGGCTCATACAGAACAAAGCGAAAGCCCACGCCGTGCTCCGGCACGTTGGCGAAGAGCTGGGCGTAGAGCTCGAGATCCATCGTGCGATAGGCCTGGGCGCAGGTGTCGATCAGCTCGGTAGGCGTGGTGATCGCCACCGTCGCGGCCGCCTGCGTCGCTTGCTCGCCCACTGCCTGCGATTCCGCTCGCGGCCCCGTCGCGAGCAACCCTGTGATGGCGAGAGCGACAAGAAATGACTTCCTCGGTTCCATGGCGGAACCTCCTTGGATACCCAACACCGGCACGGTGACGTGGCGAGCGAATTCAAGGGTGGGTACTACCAATATACGTGGCTGCACGCGACGCGCAACATGACGAGAGCAGTTCACCGTGTCGAACATCGCCGTCAAGCGTGCGGGAGAGGGGCTCCGGTCTCGCGCTCGAGGAGCAAGGTCACCGGGCCGTCGTTCACCAGCTCCACGTGCATGTGTTCCTGGAACCAGCCGGCTTCGACAGGAACGGGGCCGGCGCGCAACAAGTGGACGAAAGTGTCGAAGAGACGCGACGCCACTTCCGGTGGCGCCGCCTGGGTGAAGCTCGGGCGGCGGCCCTTGCGGGCGTCGCCGTAGAGGGTGAAGTTGGGTACCACGAGCAGCGCGCCATCGCAATCGCTCACGCTCTTGTTGAGAGCGCCTTGCGCATCGGGGAAGACGCGGAGCGTGAGGCACTTCTCCGCCATCCAGCGCAGCGTCGCCTCGTCGTCCTCGGCGCGAAAACCGGCAAGCAGCACGAGACCCGGACCGATGCGCCGTTCCTCTGCCGCGGGCACGGTCGCGGCAGGATCGGGGAGCGCTGCTGCAAGCGGGAGAGGCGACGCGGCCTCGCCTTGCCGGGGTGCGGGCTCCGGCGCCAAGCGGCGCACCGCCGCCCGCGCCACGCGCTGGACGACGACGCGCACCTCAGAGGTCCTCGCCGCGGGTGACGCGCCGCACGTTCTGCACCGTGCGCACGGTGTGCAAGACCTCGTTCAGCTGCCGCAGATTGTGCACTTCGATGATGAAGGAGACCCGCACCAGCCCATCGACGGAGGCGAAGTCGCCGCTCTGGATGTTGGTGCCCGTGGCGGAGATCTTCTTGCTGATGTCGGCCAGCAGGTTCTTGCGGTCGTCGCCGGTGACAAAGACGCGGGCCAGGAAGGACTGCTTTTCCCCCACGTCCCAGGAGACGTCGATGCGGCGGTCGGCTTCCACGCTGTCCAGGTTGACGCAATCGTCGCGGTGCACCGAGATGCCGCGCCCACGGGTGACGACGCCGCGGATGCGGTCGCCGGGCACCGGGCCGCAGCAGTGGGCGAAGCGCACCATGAGGTTGCCGACCCCCTGCACCTTGATGCCCTCGGTGGAACCGCGCACCAGGCGCTGCACCCGCTCGGTGGGCAGGAGCCGTGACAGCCGCCGCTTGTTCTCCGGCGGCGCCATGCGGTTGAGCACCGCTTTGAGCGACTGGGTCCCCTGCCCGATGGCGGCGAGCAGCTTCTCGGAGTCCTCGAAGCCCATTGCCTGGGCCAGGTCGGTGAGACCCCCTTCGAGGTCGACCTTGATCTTCCCGCTCTTGACCTCGCGCTCCAGCATCTCCCGGCCGAGAGCGACACTCTCGGCGTAACGCTGCACGTTCAGCCAGTGGCGGATCTTGGAGCGTGCCCGCGGCGTGCGGGCGATCTGCAGCCAGTTCAGGCTCGGGTGCCCGGTGGGTGCGGTCTGGATGTCCACCGTGTCGCCGCTGTGCAGCTCGGTGTGCAGCGGCACCATGCGCCCGTTGACCCGGGCGCCGACGGCGTGCGTGCCCACCTGGGTGTGGACGGCGAAGGCGAAGTCGATGGGGGTGGAGCCGCTCGGCAGCTGCTTCAGATCCCCCCGCGGGGTGAAGACGAAGACCTCGTGCTGGAAGAGATCGATCTTCAAGGCCTCGAGGAACTCCCGCGGGTCGCGCAGCTCCTGCTTCTCCTCCAGCATCTGCCGCAGCCACTGCAGGTGCGCGTCGAGCTCGTCGTCGGTCTTGCCTTCCTCTTTGTACTTCCAGTGCGCCGCGATGCCGTACTCGTTGGTGCGGTGCATCTCCCCGGTGCGTACCTGGATCTCGATGTAGTGGCCTCCGTGCCCCATCACCGTGGTATGCAGCGAGCGGTACATGTTGCTCTTCGGGGTGGCGATGTAGTCCTTGAAGCGGTCGTGGATGGGCGTGTACAGCGTGTGCAGGATGCCGAGGGTGCTGTAGCAGTCGCGCAGGCTGGGGACGACGATCCGGAGTGCCAGCAGGTCGTAGAGCTCGTCCATGGCCTTGTGGCGCCCGCGCATCTTCTTGTGGATCGAGTAGAAGTGCTTGGCCCGCCCGCTCACGTCCGCCTGGATCCCCGCCTCCGCCAGCTTCTCCCGGATCGGCCGGCTCATGTGCTCCAGGTAGCCCTCGCGCTCCTGGCGCTTCAAGCCGATCTCGCGCTCGATGTCCCGATAGGCCTCCGGCTCCAGGTGCTTGAAGGCGAGATCCTCGAGCTGCCACTTGAGGAAGCCGATGCCCATGCGGTGGGCGAGGGGTGCATAGATGTCCAGCGTTTCCTGGGCGATGCTCTTGCGCTTGGGCTCGGGGAGGAATTCGAGGGTCCGCATGTTGTGCAGCCGGTCCGCGAGCTTCACCAACATGATGCGGACGTCCTGGATCATGGAGAGGAGCATCTTGCGGAAGTTTTCGGCCTGCGCCTGCTCGGCGCTCTCGAAGTGGACGCGGCCGATCTTGGTGACCCCTTCCACCAGGCGGGCCACGCCGGCGCCGAAGGTTTCCTCGAGCTGCGCCGGGGTGATCTTGGTGTCTTCGACGACGTCGTGCAGCAGCCCGGCGGCGACCGCCTCGCGATCGAGGCGCATCTTCGCCAGCGTCTTCGCCACCTCGACGACATGGGAGAAATAAGGTTGGCCCGAATGCCGCCGCTGCCCTTCGTGGGCGCGGCGGGCGAAGTCGTAGGCCTTGTCCACGAAGGCCCGGTCGGTCTCGGGCATGTAGGGCGCGAGCAGGGCGCGGAGGGCTTCGAGATCGGCCTGCGCCTGCGTCAGTGTGTTGAGCTCTTGCGCCCCATCGGTACTCATGACGACTCGTTCCGCGCCGGTTCCCCGGCGCCTGCTACCGCGATATTGCTCGCTTCCGCTTCCCGCAGGTCCGCCACCACCAGCTGGCAGGCCTGCCCCCAGCGGGGATCCTGGCGCCGCAGCTGCCCGACCACGTCCAGGTGGCGGCCCACCACCTCCGCCGGGCTGATCTCCCGGCCCCAGCGGAAGGCGATGCCGTCCAGGGGGCTGCCGTCCGCCAGCTCCAGGTCGAGCTTCAGGTGGCTGCCTCCCACGAGCCGAGTGCGCTCGCGGACGCGCACATCCCGTACCAGCAAGAATGGCTCAGGATTGCCCGGACCGAAAGGCTCCAGGAGCTCGAGCGCGTCGGCGAGCTCCACCGCCACGTCGGCCGGGGCAATTTCCGCGTCCACGGCCAAGACCCGGCCCTGGGCCTCTCCCTGCTGCTGGGCCACGGCGTCCTCGAAGAGGCCGCGGAAGGCCTCGAAGCGCCCTGGCTCCAGGGTGAGGCCGCAGGCCTCCTTGTGGCCCCCGAAACGGACGAGCTCGGCGGCCGCCGCGTCCAGGGCGGCACGGACGTTGACCCCGCCGCTGGTGCGGATGGAGCCCTTTCCCACCCCATTCTGCACGCCGATCAGCACCGCCGGGACGCCGTACTCCTCGGCGAGCCGCGCCGCAGCGATGCCCACCACACCAGGGTGCCAGGTCTGCGAGAGGAGCACTAGGGCCGGGCGAGGCGCGCGCTGCCACAGCGCCGCCGCCTGCTCGCGCGCTTCCGCCTCCACCTGCTCGGTGAGCCGCCGCCGCCGCTCGTTCTGTGTCTCGAGCTCCAGCGCCAGCCGGCGCGCCGTCTCCTCCTCGGTGGCGAGCAGAAGGTCCACCGCCAGCTTGCCCCGCGCCACGCGGCCGGCGGCGTTGAGCCGCGGCACCAGGCGGAAACCCACCGGGCGGCTCTTCACCTCCACCTCGCGCACCCCGGCGGTGCCGAAGAGAGCGCGCATGCCGAGGCGCACCTGGCCGCTGCGCAGGCGATCGAGTCCGAGCTTGGTGAGGACGCGATTCTCCTGCAGCAGCGGTTGCACATCGCCCATGGTGCCGAGCGCCACGAGATCGAGGCCATCCTCGGGGGTTCGCTGCGCCAACAAACGCATGCACACCGCCTGCAGGAGTTTGTAAGCCACGCCCACGGCGGAGAGTCCCTTGAAAGGATAGGCGCAGTCGGCGCGCTTCGGATTGAGCACCGCGAGCGCCGCGGCGGGCCGGCGTGGGATCTCGTGGTGGTCCACCACGATCACGTCGATGCCCAGGCTCTGGGCGAGAGCGATGGTCTCGTGCTCGGAGGAGCCGCAGTCCACCGAGATCAGCACCCGCACGCCGACTTCGCCGGCACGCTGCACCAGCCGCGGCGTCATGCCGTAGCCGTCGCGCTCGCGATCGGGAATGAAGAAATCCACGCGTCCTTGCAGGCGGCGCAACTCCGAGACGAGGAGCGCCGTGCCGGTGATGCCATCGGTGTCGTAATCGCCGCTGATGACGATGTGCTCGCCCGCTTGCAGCGCCCGGGCCAAGCGCTCGCTCGCCCGGTCCATGTCGGTCATGAGCAGCGGATCGAGGAGATCGTCGAGGTGCGGCTGCAGCAGGCGCGTGGCAGCGGCGCGATCACGATGGCCGCGGCGGCAGAGCACGCGGGCGAGCACCGGGTGCAGCTGCAAGTCGCGGGCGAGAAGCGCAGCGTCCGCGTCGAGGGCGGCGTCGGCGGGCGGCAGGATCCACCGGCTGCGTGGTTGCACCAACCCCCACCTCCTGGACGGGAGCTCGAAAGCACCGCGGTCGGGGCGGGAGCTCCGGGAACGAAGTCGCTCGTAAGCCGAGTTCTGTTCCCGCGCGTGAGCGCGGGTGGTGACCATTTATCTGGGAGCCGCGTTACCGCGGCCCTCGAGCGACCGACCCGAGGGTCGAGCGAGGCGGGCCACCTCGTCCCCTCCTATTTGGTCTTGCTCCGGGTGGGGTTTACCGAGCCATCTCCGTCACCGGAGATGCTGGTGAGCTCTTACCTCACCGTTTCACCCTTACCGCAGCGCCCTTGCGGGCACCGAGGCGGTTTGTTTTCTGTGGCACTTGCCGTGGAATCGCTTCCCCTGGGCGTTACCCAGCACCCTGCCCTGCGGAGCTCGGACTTTCCTCGGACCCCTCTGGGCCCGCGGCCACCTGAGCGACTTCGTTTCCCGGAGACACCTGCTGCGACCGGAGCCGCTTCTCCTACGTCGCCGGTTTCTCCTGTCTGCGGGGCGAGTCTAGGGCGTCCAGCGCTGCATTGGCAAGGGCGTCGGCCCGGCGGTTCGCCGCGCGCGGGACGTGCTCGATGTGGAAGCTGGCGAAGTCGGAAAGCCGCGCGCGCACCAGGAGGTGCAACGCCTGCAGTCCCGCATGGCGGACACGATACTCGCCGCGCACCTGACGCACCACGAGCTCGCTGTCCAGTCGCGCGCGCAAGCGCCGCACGCCGCGGGCCGCCGCGGCCTCGAGGCCGCGCAGCAGCGCGGTGTACTCCGCCACATTGTTGGTGATGCCTTCGCCCAGAACCTCGCCATGCGCCAGGATCTCCTCGCCCTGCGCATCGAGGAGGACGAAACCGATGGCGGCGCGGCCGGGGTTGCCGCGGGAAGCGCCGTCGCACTGGAGGACGAACTCGTCGAGCCCGAGGTGGGAGGGCTGGCTGTCCGCGGGCCTCATGAGGGCGACTGCACGCCGGGATCCCAGACGAGGATGCGCCCGCAGCTCTGGCAGGTGCGGAGATTCGCGGCGCTACCGCCGCGCAGCTCCTGCAACAGCTGCGGCGGTTGCAAGGCGGCGCAGATGCCGCACTTGCGCTCGCCGACCAGAGCGATGGCCGCGTCCCCCTTGGCGCGCAGAACGCGCTCGTAGAGAGCGCGTGTCTTCGGCTCCAAAGCGCCGATCAAACCGTCACGCAAACGCTGCTGCGCTGCGACCCCCGCCTGCGCCGAAGCCAAGTCGCTCTCGAGCTGCCGCCGCACGCCGTCCAGCCGCAGCGTCTCCGCTTCCAGTCGCGCTTTCTCCGCCTCCCGCCGCGCCGCTGCCTGGGTGCTCCGGTCCATGGCTTCGAGCAAGGAGGATTCGAGGGCGTCGATGCGGCTGTCCTGCTGCTGCATCTCCCGCACCAAGGCCTGGTACGCTTCGGTGCTGGTGAGCGCGGATTGGCGGGATTCGCTGCGGGCCCGCTTCTGCCGCAGCTCCTGCAGCTCCATCTCCAGCTTGCGCCGCTCGCCTTCCGTGCGCCGGAAGACGGCCTCGGTCTCCTGCAGCTGCCGCTCCAGGCCGGTGCGCTTCTCTTCCAGTTCTTGCAGGCGCCGCGGCAAGGAAGCGATCTGCTGCCGCAGCTGGTACAGCTTGGCGTCCTCGCGGGCCAGCTCGACGAGCACGTTCGGCGCGCTCACTGCCCCTCCTCAAGACCGTCAGAGGAAAGGCCCGATCCGGAGAATCGGGCCCTGAGCTGGTGGGCGAAACAGGATTTGAACCTGTGACCTCTCGCGTGTGAGGCGAGCGCTCTGTCCAGCTGAGCTATTCGCCCGCGGAATCCGCGCCCCAGTCGTCCTGGTGGGCCCACCAGGACTCGAACCTGGAACCTGCCCGTTATGAGCGGGTTGCACTACCCGTTGTGCTATGGGCCCGCCACCGTCAGGCGCCGCCGCAGCCTAGCACAGGCCGCGCGCGAGGGGCCAGCCCATCACACCACGTCGGTGTAGCCCTTGAGCTTGCGGGCCCGGCTCGGGTGCATGAGCTTGCGCAGCGCCTTCGCTTCGATCTGCCGCACGCGCTCGCGGGTGACCTGGAAGATCGAACCCACCTCTTCCAGAGTGCGCGGCGTGCCGTCCCCGAGACCGAAGCGCAGGCGGATCACTTTCTCCTCGCGCCGGGTCAGCGTCGACAGCACCTTCGACATCTGGTCGGAGAGCATGGCGTGCGCCGCCGATTGGGCCGGTGAATCCGCCGAGGTGTCCTCGATGAAGTCGCCCAGGTTGGAGTCCTCGTCCTCGCCGATGGGACGGTCGAGGGAGATGGGCTCCAGGCTCGCCTTCATCACTGCCTTCACTTTGTCCACGGGCATTTGCAGCTTGCGCGCCACCTCTTCGGCGGTAGGTTCTCTGCCGTACTCCTGCACCAGCGCCCGCGAGGCCCGGGACACCTTGTTGATCGCCTCGATCATGTGCACCGGGACGCGGATGGTGCGCGCCTGATCGGCGATGGCACGGGTGATGGCCTGGCGGATCCACCAGGTGGCGTAGGTGGAGAACTTGTAGCCCTTGCGGTAGTCGAACTTGTCCACCGCCCGCATGAGGCCGGAGTTGCCTTCCTGGATCAGGTCCAGGAATTCGAGACCGCGGTTGGTGTAGCGCTTGGCGATGGAGATGACCAGACGTACGTTGGCCTCGATCATCTCCTTCTTGGCCTGCTGCACCCGCGCCGTGCCGATCTCGATGTCCCGGAGCAGCTCGCGCAGGCGCGGCGCCGTGACTTCCTGCGCCGCCTCCAGGACCTCCAGGCCCTTGCGGCACTCGAGCACCCGCTTGCGGTAGCCTTGCAACACTTCCTTGCCGTACATGCGGTTCTGGAACTTGTAGGAGCGGGTGTTGCGCCGGCGCATCTCGTTCAGGGCTTCCTGCATCTGCTCCACCCCGAGACCGTATTCGCCCTCCAGGAGGCGGACGTCGCGCTCCACCGCCTCGTAGGTCCGCTGGATGTCCCGCAGGTTCTGCACCAGCGCATCCACCTGGTTGGGGTGCAGCTTGAGGCCGTGGATCTCCTTCTTCAACTTGTCGACGCGGAGCACGACCTGCTTGTCCACCAGCTTCTTCTTTTCCTCGTACTCCCGCGTTCCCACTTTGGCGCGGAGCTCGCCGATCTCGCCGCGCAGCGTCTCGATGCTCTTGGCCTGGCGGTTGAGGCGCGTGACCTCCTTGCGGATGGAGCCGGGCGTGGTGGCGTTGCGGATCTCCAGCTGCAAGAACTCGTCGAGGCGCAGCTCCTGGTTCTCCAGGGACTTCACCAGCTCCCGCAGCTTGCGGAGCGACGCCGCGGTGGAGAACACCGTTTCCAGCACCTGGTGCTGGCCGCTCTCGATGCGCTTGGCGATGTCGATTTCCCCCTGCCGGTCGAGGAGGGGGACGCGGCCCATCTCGCGCAGGTACATGCGGATGGGGTCGTCGTAGCGGATCGTCGCCCGGACCTGCTGTTCCTTCTTCTGGCGCTCCTTGCGCCGGTCCTGGAGCTTCATCTTCTCGCGCGCGACTTCTTCGGTATCGTAGAAGTTGATCGAAAGCCGCGTCAGCTCGGTGTAGATGGAATCGAGGTTCTCCAGGTCGAAGTCGTCTTCCAGCAACTCGTTGATGTCGTCGTGGAGGACGTAGCCGCGGTCGTTGTGTCGCCGCCGCAGCTCACCGACGATCTTCGAGAGCTTCGGATCGAGGATGGTCTCGACCTTGCGCTCCGACTTCTTCCCGCCCTTCGCGGCCCGCTCGGGCTTCGCCTCGCGTTCCGTCTTCGGTTCGCTTGCTCTGCGCGTGGTCAATGCACTCTCCCTGGAATCAGGAAACGGAAGGAGGGCGACGCAGCTCCCTGCGGTCGCGGGCCAGCGCCTGCTGCTCTGCCAGCAGGCGCGCCGTGGTCTCGTGATCGCCGCTCTTCTCCGCCTCGACCAGGCGGCGGCGCAACTCCAGTCCGGTCTTTTCGAGACGGGCCTCGAGCAACGTGGCCCGATAATCTCGGAACAACTGCTCGGGCTCGCCCCGCGGCGCGCCCTCGAACTCCAGCCGGGTGCCGAGCGCCTCGTCGGTGCTCGAGGTCAGTTGCTCGCGCCACACTCCGTCGGCGCCGGCGGCTTGCAGCGCCGCGCACAGCCGGCCTTCCGGCCCGGCGCCGAAATCCGCCGGCTCGAGAGCCGCGAGCAACCGCGCCGCCCATTCCCGGCTCGACAGCGCCAGGCGCAGCGACCCTTGCCGCGCTTCCTGGACTGCGGCCGTCGTCGCGTCTGCCGGCGCTTCCGGCGGCTCCGGCGTCGCGATCAGCGCCCCACCGGCTCTCTTCTTCCCCTTCTCCAGAGCCGCCGACACCGTCGACTCGGAGAGACCGAAGGTGCGGGACAGCTCTTTCGAATACAGCTCCTGCAAGAGCGGATCACTCACCCGGCCCAAATCGGCGAGGAGATGCCGCGCCACCCGCTCTTTCACTGCCAGCTCGCCGGCCCGACGATCGACGAGCAGCTTCATGTAGGTGACGTAGCCGGGGGCCTCGCGCACGCGCGTGGCCATCGCCGCCGCGCCGTGCTCGCGCACGAACGAGTCGGGGTCGTACCCCGAAGGGAGCTCGACGATATGCACCAAGAACCCGTGCTCGAGGAGGAGGCCCGCTGCGCGCACCGCTGCCCGACGACCCGCTGGGTCGCTGTCTCCAAGTATATAAGCCCGATGGGTATAGCGATGCAAGAGAGCCGCCTGGGCGGCGCCGAAGGCGGTGCCGCAGGCGGCCACCACGTGTTCGATCCCGGCCTGGAAGAGGC
This sequence comes from Candidatus Krumholzibacteriia bacterium, assembly GCA_035649275.1. NCBI lineage: Bacteria > Candidatus Krumholzibacteriota > Candidatus Krumholzibacteriia > Candidatus Krumholzibacteriia bacterium. The sequence goes on along the minus strand of DASRJW010000049.1, from coordinate 37,627 downwards.
TCAGGAAATCCATGTAACCCTCGGTGATGATTGCCGAATCGGCCCGCCGAATGGCGGCCCGGGCCTCCGCCAGGCCGTAGAGGACCTTGCCCTTGTGGTAGATGGGCGAGTCCGGCGAGTTCAGGTACTTGGGGGCGTCCCCGGCTTCGGGCCCGGGCAGGAGCCTGCCCCCGAAGCCCACCACCCGGCCGGAGAGCGAGTGGATCGGGAAGACGAGCCGGTCGCGGAGGGTGTCGAAGACGCCGTCCCCCTGGCGGCGGCGGGTCACCAGGCCGAGTTGCAGGAGCTTGTCCTCGCCGAAGCCCTCGGCCCGTAGCGCCTGCCCCAGGCCGTCCCAGGCGGCGGGCGCCGCCCCCAGGCGAAAACGGTCGGCGCTCTGGCGGCTGAGGCCGCGCTGCTGCAGGTAGGTCCGGGCCCGTTCACCTTGCGGGCCCCGCAGGGTGGCGGCGAAGAAGCCCGCTGCCGCTTCCGCCACGGCGTACAGGGCGTCCTGCCCCTCGCTCTCGCCCCCCACCTCGACGGTGATGCCAGCCCGCTGGCCCAAGAGACGCACCGCTTCCGTGAAGCTCACCCCGTCGTGCTCCATGACGAAGCGGAAGGGGTCGCCGCCGCGCTGGCAGCCGAAGCAGTAGTACATCTGCTTGTCCGGGCGGACGAAGAAGCTCGGCGTCTTCTCGCCGTGGAAGGGGCAGAGACCTTTGAAGCTGCTGCCCGCTCGCTTCAGGTTCACGAACTGTCCGATGAGCTCGACGATGTCCGTGGCGGCGCGGACATTCTCGATGACCTCGGCGGCCAGCCGTCCTCGCTGCGATTGCATGCAACCTCTCGTCTCGAGGTGCCGCTCAGGCCCTCGGCACGGCGTGACGAGCGCCTCCTAAGTCCGCGGCGCTGCCATCGTTCCGAATCTAATGCAGCTCCGCGATGGTAACACCGGCGCCACCCTCGCCGTGCTCGCCCAAGCGGTGCGCCGCCACGGCGGGGTGCGAGGCGAGATGCTCCTGCACGGCGCGGCGGAGCACACCGGTGCCCTTGCCATGCACGATGCGGACCGAGGGCAGGCCCTGCAGGACCGCGCGGTCGAGGAACTGGTCCAAAGCCGCCACCGCCTCGGCACGCTCGAAGCCGCGGAGGTCGAGCTCCAGTGCCGCCGCCTGCGTCGCCTCCTGCACGACGTAGCCGCCCCACCCGGGCGCCGCCGGCTTCTCGGCCGCCCGGCGGCGGAGCTCGAGATCCTGCAGCGATACGGTGACCGCGGCCGGACCGTAGCGCACCACCGCCCGATCGCCGAGCAGCTCCTCGAGGCGGCCCTCGGAGCCCAGGGGGCGGATCCACACCGTATCGCCCGGTTGCAACGGCCCGGCCGGCGGCGCCGGCGCTGGCTCCGGCTCGGGCAAGCGCGCCGCGAGCTCCTGCAGGGCGTCGCGGGCGGTGCGGATGTCGTCACGGCCCGCGGGCGAAGCGCGAAGGTCGCGGATCGTGTTCTCTACCTGCGCTCGCGCGGACTCGAGGAGCGCTTGCAACTCTCGGCGTGCTGCCGCCAGATCCTTGGCGCGCCGTTGCGCCAATTCGGCCAGGGCGACCGCCAGCTCCTCGCGCAGCCGCCGCGCTTCTGCCTCCGCCTGCTCCGCGGCGCGGCGCGCCGTTTCCAACCCGGCGCGCTCGGCTTCGAGGGCGCGCAGTACGGTCTCGAGACGCGCCGAGTCGGCGCCGCGCTCGCGCTGCGCCGCCGCCACCAAGCCGGGAGGAAAACCGAGGCGCTCGGCCGTGGCCAGGGCGTTGCTGCTCCCTGGCACGCCCGGTTCGAGGCGGAAGAGTGGGGTGCTGCGCGCCGCATCGAACACCATCGCGGCGTTGGCGATGCCGGGCTCGGTGTGGGCGAAGAGCTTGAGGGCGCCGAGATGGGTCGTCACCAGCGTCGTCGCTTGCTGCGCCACCAGGTGGCGGAGGACGGCCATCGCCAGTGCCGCCCCCTCTTCGGGATCGGTCCCGGCCATGAACTCGTCGAGGAGCGCCAGCAAGCCGTGCGCGGGCGCTTCGAGAGCCTGCCGCACATGGCGCAGATGGGAGCTGAAGGTGCTCTCGGCGGCCTCGATGGACTGCTCGTCGCCGATGTCGGCGACGAGACGCGCGAAGACCGGAAGCTCCGAATCCGGGTGCGCCGGCACTTGCAAGCCCGACTGATGCATGAGCACGAGCAACCCCACCGTTTTCAGCGCCACCGTCTTGCCGCCCGTGTTGGGACCGGTGAGGACGAGAGCGCCGGCGCCACCGAGGTCGAGATCGAGGGGCACGACGTCACGGCCCCGCTGGCGCAGTTGGGCTTGCAACAGCGGATGCCGGGCGGCGCGCAGGCGCAAGGCGACCCCACGCCGCGGTGCCGCCGCCTCCATGCTCCGGGCGACGCGCGCCGCGGCGTGCAACGCATCGAGGTGTTCCAACGCTTCCAGGCTCGCGAGCACAGCGTCACTCTCCTGGCCCAGGCGGGCGGTGAGATCGGCAAGGATGCGCAGCACCTCGCGGGCTTCGCGATCCCGCAGCGCCTGCAGCTCGTTGTTCGCCTCCACCACATCGAGAGGTTCGACGAAGAGCGTGGCTCCGGTAGCGGAACGATCGTGCACGATGCCGCGCACGCCGCCGGAGTCGGCGCGCACCGGGATGACGAAGCGCTCGCCGCGCACGGTGACATAGGCCTCGGCGTCGCCGCGGCTGCGCGCCAGGTGCTTCTCCAGCGCTTGCAGGACCGCCTCGCGCTGCACACCGAGCTGCCGGCGGAGACGCGCGAGCTCCGGCGAGGCGGCGTCGGCAAGCTCGCCGGTGGGGAGAATGGCGGCATCGATCGCAGCGAGGAGCGCCGGGTGGGCCTGCAGCGCCGCGGTCGCGGCGAGGAGTTGGGGCAACTCCGCCGTGTGGGCGTCGAGGAAGGCGCGCATGGCCCGCGCCGCCCGCAGGGTCTCCGCCACCTGCAGGAGCTCGGGCGCTTCGAGCCTGGCGCCGGCCCGGCGCGACTGCTTGAGCCAGGGCCGCAGAGCCCCGGTGCCCGCCAGGGGCCAGTTCTCCAGACCGGCGTCCAGGGCCCGGCGCACCTCGCCGAGCAGCCCTTGGCGGCGTTCCACTTCCTCGGGCAGGACGGCGGGGAGAAGCTGGCGCAAGCGGTCGGCGCCGCCCGGGCTCTGCGCTTCCACTACGAAGCGCTCGAGGAGCTTGTCGAACTCGAGGACGCGCCGCGCATGCCCCTCGGGATCGAGGGGACAGGGAAGAAAGACGGGAGCCGGAGGCGCGGCGGGGGTCAGCGCGTCGCGGCCTGGAAGGGCTCCTGTAGATCCACGCCCTTGGCGTAGGTGCGGACCACCTCGAAGGCCGCGGGAAGCAGGCTCGCCAGCGGCGGCCCCAGCTTCGATTGCTTCAGCTCGTCGCTCAGGCTGGGGCTCACGTTCAGGTGCACCACCATCGTGATCATGATGCTCAGCCACAGTGCACCTTTGCCTACTCCTGCGAGAGCGCCGCCGACCTGATCGAACCAACCGAAGAGAGTGACCTCCACCACCTCGGCGGCCACCTTGCCGATGACCTGGGCCACCAGCAGGCTCACGCCCACGATGGTGAGGAACACGAGGGTCGGCGTAATGCGCCAATGTGCCGCCGGACCAGCATAATCCTGCACCAGACCCCCGGTCAGGTAGAGGGCCAGGAACACACCGCCGACGAGCCCCGCCAGCTCCACTGCCTGGCGCAGCAGACCGCGGCGGAAGCCGAAGATGGCCGCCAGCAAGAGGCCAGCCAGGATCGCGTAATCCACCCAGACCACACCGCACCTCCTCACTCGCGCCCCGGGCTCAGGCACCCAGGAGTTCGCGCACCAGCGCTTGCACCGCGGCGCCGTCGGCGCGGCCACGCACGCGCTGCATGACCGCGCCCATCACCTTGCCGAGATCCCGCGCCGTGCTCGCCCCGGTCTCGGCGATGACCTCCTGCACCACCGCGCGCAGCGCCGCCGTCTCCATGGGCTGGGGCAGATAGCCGAGCACGATCTCCCGCTCCCGCGTTTCCTTCGCCGCCAGATCGGCCCGTCCCGCCTGGGCGAAAGCTTCGGCGGCTTCGCGCCGCTGCTTGGCGAAGGCGGCGAACACTTGCTCCACCTGCGCTTCGGTCAAGGTGCTGCGCACATCTCCCTCGACCTGCTTCTCCTTGACGCGCGCCAGCAACATGCGGAGCACACTGGTGCGCTCCGCATCCCGGGCACGCATCGCTGCTTTGAGATCGGTATCGAGTCGTTCGAGAAGACCGGCCAAGATGTCCTCCGCGGCGGACCCCTGCAGCCCATGGAACCCTAGGGGCGCTTGCAGAAGGCGTCAAGCGCAGCCACAGAGCGCGCGCAACCCCGCACTGCATCGAGTCTGGAAGGCTCTCGCGTCATCGCGCCCCGGCGCCGCCGTGCGTCTCGGCGCGGCGGCGTCACGAGCGCGTAGCGAGGGCAGGAGGCCCGAGCCGCGCTCGTGTCGAGCGACGAGCGCGCCGGAGCGCGCGCGAGGAGCGTCCGCCGAGCCGAGACGCACGGCGGCGCCGAGCGCGCCAGCCGCGTCAGCCCTCGACGCCGTAGTGGCCTTTGCGCGGCGGTGGGAGGGTGGAGTTCGGCAGTTCTTGGAGCTGCTCCAGGAGCCGGCGCTCTTCTTTGGAAGCCTTCTCCGGCGTGTGCACGATGACGCGCACCAGCTGATCGCCGCGCCCGCTCCCGTGCAGGTGCCCGATGCCCTTGTCGCGCAGGCGGAAGATCCGGTGCGACTGGGTTCCGGGCGGGATGGTGAGGACCGCCTTGGCGTCCAGCGTCGGCACCTCGATCTTGGCGCCGAGCACGGCCTGGGGATAGGAGACGAAGACATCGGTGATGATGTCGTCGCCGACGCGCTGGAAGATCGGATCTTCCTTCTCGTCGATGACGACGTAGACGTCCCCCGCCGGGCCACCGTTCGGACCGCCGTCACCCTGGCCGCGGAGAGGGATGTAGTTTCCCGTGGCGACGCCGGCGGGTACGCGCACCGAGAAGGTCTCCTCGGTGCTCTCCAGGCCCTCGCCGCTGCACTGCGGACACGGGTCCGTGATGGTCTGCCCGCTGCCGCCGCAAGCGGAGCACTCGGTCACAGTCATCATGTTGCCGAGGAAGGAGCGGGTGACGCGCTGCACCTGGCCGCGGCCGCCACACTGCCGGCAGGTGCTCGGCGCCGAGCCGGCCCGGGCCCCGGAGCCGCCGCAGGCGGTGCAGTGCACCCGGTGGCGGATGCGCAGCTTCTTCGTCGTCCCTGTGGCGATCTCCTGCAGGGTGAGCTGGACGTGGGCCTGCAGGTTGCGACCCTGGCGCACGCCGCGCCGCACCTGGCTGCCGCCGCCGAATTCGAAGAGATCGTCGAAGACGGTGCCGAAGCCGCCGAAGTTACGCATGAAATCGCGCAGCGCCTCGTTGACGTCGGTGTACCCGTGCTGCCCCTTGACGCCGGCCTCGCCGAAGCGATCGTAGCTCGAGCGCTTCTCCGCATCCGAGAGCACCTGGTAGGCCTCGGTGGCCGCCTTGAATTGCGCCTCCGCCGCGGCGTCCCCTGGATTCCGATCCGGGTGGTACTGCAACGCCTGGCGGCGGTAGGCCTTCTTGATGTCCTCGGCCGAGGCGTCCCGCGACACCCCCAGCTGCTCGTAGTAGTCCGGTTTCGTCATCGATCCTTACGACTTGTCCTTGTCGTCATCGACCACTTCGTAGTCCGCTTCCACCGTACCGCCATCGGTGTCCGGCTTGGCGCCGCCAGCGCTGCCGCCACCGGGAGTGGCTCCCGGCGCCGCACCCGTCCCGCTGGCTTTGTAGACTTCCTCGCCGAGCTTGGCCGCCTTCTGCATCAGCTTCTCCACGGCGCTCTTGATGGCGGCCGCATCCTCGCCGCCGCGGACGCGCTTCACGTCCTCCATGGCCGTCTCGATCTCCCGCCGGGTTTCGGCAGAGACCTTGTCGCCGTGCTCGAGCAGAGACTTCTCCAGCTCGTGGAGGCGCCCCTCTGCTTCGTTCCGCGCTTCCACCACCGTGCGCCGGCGCTGGTCGGCTTCCTTGTGCGCCTCGGCGTCCTTCACCATGCGCTGGATCTCCGCTTCGCTGAGACTGCCGGGGTTCTGGATGAGGATGCGCTGCTCCTTGCCCGTGCCCAGATCCTTGGCGGAGACGTGGACGATGCCGTTGGCGTCGATGTCGAAGGTGACCTCGATGCGCGGGATGCCGCGGGGCGCCGGCGGAATGTCGGAGAGATCGAAGCGCCCGAGGGTGCGGTTGTCCCCGGACATGGGGCGTTCCCCCTGCAACACGTGCACCGTCACCGCCGGCTGGTTGTCGGCGGCGGTGGAGAAGATCTCGCTCTTCCGCGTCGGGATCGTGGTGTTGCGCTGGATGAGCGGCGTCATCACCCCACCCAGGGTCTCGATCCCGAGCGACAGCGGGGTGACGTCGAGGAGCAGGACCTCCTTCGTCTCCCCGGTGAGCACGGCGGCCTGGATGGCGGCGCCCACCGCCACCACCTCGTCGGGGTTGACACCCCGGTGGGGCTCCTTGCCGAAGAGCCGGCGCACCGCCTCCTGCACCGAGGGCATGCGGGTGGCACCGCCCACCAGGATGACCTCGTGGATGTCCTTGGTTTCCTTCTTGGCGTCCGCCAGCGCCTGCCGGCACGGCCGGATGGTGCGTTCCACCAGGTCCGCGGTGAGCTGTTCGAGCTTGGCCCGGGTGAGCGTCATGTCCAGGTGCTTGGCGCCGCTCGCATCGGCGCTGATGAAGGGCAGATTGATGTTGGTCTCCAGCACGCCGGACAGGTCCATCTTGGCCTTTTCCGCCGCTTCCTTCAGGCGTTGCAGCGCCATCTTGTCCTGGCGCAGGTCGATGCCGTGCTGCTTGCGGAAGTCCTCGGCGATGTACTCCATGAGCCGTTGGTCGAAATCGTCGCCCCCGAGCAGGGTGTCGCCGTTGGTGGATTTCACCTCGAAGACGCCCTCTCCCAGCTCCAGGATGGAGATGTCGAAGGTGCCGCCGCCGAGGTCGTACACCGCGACGGTCTCCTCCTTCTTCTTGTCCAGGCCATAGGCCAGGGCCGCGGCGGTGGGCTCGTTGACGATGCGCTTCACCTCGAGGCCGGCGATGCGACCGGCGTCGCGTGTGGCCTGGCGCTGCTGGTCGTTGAAGTACGCCGGCACGGTGATCACCGCCTCGGTGACCTTCTCGCCCAGGTAGGCCTCGGCCGCTTCGCGCATGGTCTGGAGGATGAAAGCGGAGATCTGCTGGGGCGTGTAGGTTTGCCCGCGAATCTCGATCGCCGCGTTGCCGCCCTCACCGGCGACGAGCTTGAAGGGCAGGCGCTGGCGCAGGTCGGCGGGCAACTCCTCCAGGCGCCGCCCCATGAGACGCTTCACCGAGAACACCGTGTTCTCCGGATTGGTGATCGCCTGGCGCTTGGCCACCAGGCCGACCAGGCGCTCGCCGCTCTTGGTGAAGCCCACCACCGAAGGCGTGGTGCGCATCCCTTCGGGATTGGGAATGACGACGGGCTGGCCGCCCTCCATGACGGCGACGCAGGAATTCGTCGTGCCGAGATCGATACCGATGACACGTCCCATGTGCTTGCCTCCTTACGCGGCGGGTCGTCCCCGCAGCGAGTGTTCTTCTCCGCCTCCGGCGCCGCTCAGCGCGACACGGTGACGCGCGCCGGACGCAAAATCTCGCCGTGCAAAGTGTAGCCCTGCTGCACCACGTCCACGACGTGCTGGCTCTCCACGCCCTCCGACTCCACGAGCAGGACCGCTTCGTGCCGGGCCGGATCGAAGGGCAACCCTTTGGCCTCGATGCAGGCGATGCCGAAGCGCTGCAACAACGCCTGCAGCTGCTGCCGAATGAGCTCGACTCCGCCCCGCAATCCCTGCGCGTCCGCCGCCGGCGCTTGCAGAGCGCGCTCCAGATTGTCGGCGATCTCGAGCACCGCGCGCAGCACCTCCGCCGCCGCACGCTGGCGCTGCTCTTGCCATTCCCGCGCATTGCGCTTGCGGAAGTTGTCGAACTCCGCCGCCAGGCGGAGGTAGCGGTCGTGGAGCGCTTGGCGCTCCTGGACGACTTCCTCGTGCTGCCGTTGCAGCGCTTCGAGCGCCGCGCGGAGCGCGGTCGCCTCGTCCACCGGCGGCAGATCCTCGGCCTGCTCCGAAGCGTCCCGGAGTTCTTCCGCCGCCGGGGTGGACGGCGCCGGCTCAGGCTCTCTCACGCGGACCTCCCTCGGGTCGCGGTTCGACGCCGCTCAGCGTCTCCACCACGCTCTGGACCAGAGCGAGGGCGAGAGCGTAGCGCATGCGCATGGGCCCGAGGATGCCCACCTGACCTTCCCAGCCGCCGAGCTGCATGGCGGCGGAGACTATGCTGAACGGCAGCTCCTCGACGTCGGTGGCGACACCGATGGTGATCGTCGTGCCCGCTCCCGGCAGTCCCTGTCCCAAGCGCTCGGGATGATCGAGAACCTTGACGAGGAGGCGTAGGTTCTCGGGATCCTGGAACTCCGGTTGCCCGATGATCTGCGTCGCCCCCTCGAGACGCACGGTGGGGACGGCGCGTTCCTCGAAGAGCTTCTCCTTCTCCCGCGCCACCACTCGGGCGATGGTGCCGGCGTCCCCGGTGTGCTGGGCGAGCGCCACGTCCAGCCTTCGCCGCGCCTCCCCGGGCGTGCAACCGCGGACGATGTCGTGAAGCAGGTGCTCGGCGAGCGCCAAGGTGAGATCGGGATAGCGGCGCTCGAGGGGCGCGAGACAGGTGCGCACCATGCCGTCGTCCAGGGTGACGAGGACGAGGAGACGGGCGTGCTCCAGCTGCACCATCTCGATGCGCTGCACTCGGGCGCTATGATGATCCTCCACCGCGACGCCGAAGCCGACGTTGCTCGACAGCGCCGCCAGGAGCTGAGACACCTTGGCGAGCACTTCCTGCACCGGCGGCTGCGCCCCGGCCGGCAGCAGCTCCTCGTGGATGCGGCGCACCCAGGTGGCGGGCAGGCGAGCCGGGCGGCAGAAACTCTCCACGTACACCCGATAGCCGTCGCGCGTGGGGACGCGGCCCGCCGAGGTGTGCGGCTGGTGCAGGAGACCCTTCTCCTCCAGCCGCTGCAGGACGTTGCGGATCGTGGCGCTCGAGACCCCGAGGCCGATGATCTCTTGCAGGTGCCCCGAGCTCACCGGACCGGCGTCGCGGACGAAGAGTTCCACCAGCGCCGCGAGCACGGTGCGTTCTCGTTCCGTGAGCTGCATCTCCACCCCTCGTTAGCACTCTCAGGTGTCGACTGCTAGGTCGAATGTAGCGGCGCCGGCGGCGGCTTGTCAACCCGGGGAGCCACCCCTTCCATGTACGTAAGTAGCTGTGAAACAATCGAATCCGATACCATCCAGCCTCTCGTGGTGAGGCGGAAACGGGGACCCTCGAAGCGCCCCAGGCCCTCTCGAACCAGGTCCTGGAGGAAGTCTCGCGCCGCCTCCAGACCGTCGACCGCCCAAGCCACCCCCTCCCGCCGCCGGAGACCGAGGAGGACTTCTTCCCGCCGCACCGCGGCGGGAGTGAGGACTTCCCGCGCGGCAGGGGGCAACCCGCCCTGCTCCAGCGCCTCGAGGTAGGCGTTCAGATCGGGCCTGTTCGCCTGCCGCACGCTGGCCGCGAAAGAGTGCGCTCCAGGTCCGAGGCCCACGTAGTCCAGCCTCTCCCAGTAGGCCCCATTGTGTCGCGCCCTCTCTCCGGGTCGCGCCGCGCTGGAGATCTCGTAGTGCTCGTAGCCTCGTTGCTCGAGCCAGGCGGAGACGAACTCGTAGGTCCTCGCCAGGCGTTCCTCCCCCCACGGGGTGCCGAGCGCGCCGGCGCGCGAGGCCGGCAGCTCGAGACAATAAAAGGAGAGGTGCGGCGCCCCGGCCTGCTGCAGAACGGTGAGGCTGTGACGGAGTCGCGCCCGACTCGAGCCGGGGATTCCGAGGATGAGGTCGGCGCTCCAGCGCTCGAAGCGCGCGGCGACGGCGTCGATCGAGGCGAGCACCTGCTCGACCTCCGCCGCCCGGCCGAGGCGGCGCAGGTCGTCGGGGTGCAAAGCCTGCACGCCCAGGCTGATCCGGTCCACGCCCTGGGCGCGGAGACGCGCCAGCGTCTCTGCAGTCACCGACTCCGGATTGCACTCCACCGTGGTCTCTTCGAGCTCGCCGAGGCCGCCAGGAAGCTCGGCGACGAGGGCGGCGAGGAAGTCGGCGAGGAGATCCGGCGGGACGTCGCTCGGCGTCCCGCCGCCGAGATAGAGAGTGCGCAGGCGGTCGCCGCTTTGGAGACGGGGACCGACGCGGAGCGACCACTCACGCCGGACGCCGGCGAGGAAACGGGCGAAGACCTCGCGCCTCTCCGGCCGCGGCACGGTGAAGAAGGTGCAGTAGGGACACTGCACGCGGCAGAACGGGAGGTGCACGTAGACGCCGAAGTGGACGTCCTTCGCCGTGGCGGCCCGCATGGCGCTTCAGCGGATGAGATCGCCGAAGCGGGTGAAGCGCAGATGGGGGGGCACGAAGCCCCGAGCGGTGTCGATGGAGAAGTAGATGAACATCGCCTTGCCGCGCACCCGCCCCACCGGGAGGGGTCCCCAGAAGCGGCTGTCGTGGGAGTTGTCCCGGTTGTCACCGAGCATGAAGATGTGACCGGGCGGAATGACGAGCGGCCCCATCCAGTCCCGCGGCGCCTGCGACGCCAGCAGCATGCCGCGATCGGTGTGCTGCGTGAACGGTTCGTCCCGCCTCTTGCCGTTCACCCACAGCACCTTGCCGCGCATCTCCACGGTGTCGCCGGCCACGGCCACGCAACGCTTGATGAAATCCCGCCCATCGGTCGGCGACTTGAAGACGATGATGTCCCCAGTGCGGGGCTGGCGGATGGCGGGCAGGCGCCAGCTGGTGAAAGGGATCTGCGCTCCGTAGAGGAACTTGTTCACGAAGAGGAAATCCCCCACCAGAAGAGTGCTCTCCATGGAGCTCGAGGGAATGCGGAAGGCCTGGACGACGAACTGACGAAAGAAGAGCGCCAGCGCCACGGCGACGACGATGGCTTCGGCGTATTCCCGGAACTTGGAACGGCTGCGCGCCGTGCGGCCCGCCGCCTTGGCCTCCAGCCCGCGTGCCGGCCGGTCCGCTTCCATCGCCCGCATCGTCTTTTCCTCCCTCGGCATGAGCGCTCCTTGATCCAGGCGCGGCCGTGCCCTCCAGGTTACCGCACCCGCAGCACCGCCAGGAAGGCTTCTTGTGGGACCTCGACGTTGCCCACCCGCTTCATCCGCCGCTTGCCCTCCCGCTGCTTCTCCAGCAGCTTGCGCTTGCGGGTGATGTCGCCGCCGTAGCACTTGGCGGTGACGTTCTTCCTGAGCGCCGAGATCGTGGTCCGGGCGATGACGCGGGAGCCGATGCACGCCTGGACCTGGACTTCGAAGAGCTGGCGGGGGATGAGCTCCTTCAGCTTCTCCGCCATCTCCCGTCCCCAGGTGTAGGCCTTGTCGCGGTGCAGGATGACCGAAAGGGCGTCCACGCGGTCGCCGTTGAGCGCGATGTCCAGCTTGACCAGGTCCGCCGGGCGGTGTTCCAGATAGTCGTAGTCGAAGCTGGCATAACCGCGGCTCAAGGACTTCAACTTGTCGTAGAAGTCGAAGAGGATCTCCGCCAGCGGCAGCTCGTAGACCAGCTCCACCCGCTCTCGGTCCAGGTAGTGCATACCCCGGTGCAGCCCCCGGCGTTCCTGCGCCAGCTGCAGCACCGGCCCCAGAAACTCCGCCGGCAGCAGGATCTCCGCCCGGACAAAGGGCTCCTCGATGCGCTCGATCTCCTGGACCGGGGGCAGGCGGGCGGGATTGTCCACCTGCAGGCGCTCCCCCTTCCCGGTGACGACCTCGTACTCCACGTTGGGGGTGGTGCAGAGCAAGCGCATGCCGTACTCCCGTTCCAGGCGCTCCTGCACGATCTCCATGTGCAGCAGCCCCAGGAAACCGCAGCGGAAACCGAATCCCAGAGCCACGGAGGTTTCGGGCTCGAAGTGCAACGCCGCATCGTTCAGCTTCAGCTTCTCCAGCGATTCCCGCAGCTCCGTGGTGTTCTCCGAGTCCATCGGATAAAGACCGCTGTAGACCATGGGTTTGACGGCCCGGTAGCCCGGGAGTGCCGCCGCCGCCGGCCGCGCCACCGTAGTGATGGTGTCGCCGACGCGGGTGTCGGCGACGTTCTTGGCCCCCGGGACCACGTAGCCCACCTCGCCGGCGCCGAGGGCTTCACGCGGAAGGCGCTCCAGCCGCAGGTGCCCCACCTCCAGGGCTTCGAACTCGAGGCCGGAGGACATGAAGCGGATGCGCTCGCCGCGGCGCAGCACCCCCTGCCGCACCCGGACGTAGGCGATGGCGCCGACGAACTGATCGAAGAGGGAGTCGAAAATGAGGGCTTGCAGCGGCGCCTCGTTCTCTCCTGCCGGCGGCGGCACCCGGGCCACCACCGCTTCGAGCAGCGCCTCGACCCCGAGGCCGCTCTTGGCGGAGACGCGCAGCACTTCCTCGGGGCGGCAGCCCAGCACTTCCACGACTTGCTGCACCACCTCGTCAGCGCGGGCTCCGGGTAAGTCGATCTTGTTCACCACCGGCAAGAGCACGAGCCCCTGCTCCAAGGCGAGATAGAGGTTGGCGAGGGTCTGGGCTTCGACCCCTTGCGAGGCGTCGACGAGGAGGATGGCGCCTTCGCAAGCCGCCAGGCTGCGGGACACTTCGTAGGTGAAGTCCACGTGTCCCGGCGTGTCGATCAGGTGCAGCACGTAGTCCTGGCCGTCCTGTCCGCGGTACTGCATGCGCACGGCGTGGCTCTTGATGGTGATGCCGCGCTCGCGCTCCAGATCCATGGAGTCCAGCACCTGCGCCTGCATCTGTTTCGCTGACAGCGTCCCGGTGCTTTCCAGGAGCCGATCCGCCAAGGTGGACTTGCCATGATCCACATGGGCGATGATGCAGAAGTTGCGGATGTTCTGTGCTTTCATGCGCGCGGTGTCGTCTCCCCGAGCGATGGGTCCTAGAAGCGCAGGCGCAGGGCCCCACCCTGCACGGCGCCGAAGCTCGGCACGAACTGCAGCGACGCGCCGGCGTCGAAATCGAACAGATGGGCATCCACGTAGCACTGCAGGCCGCTGAGCAGCAAGGTGAGGCCGAGCAGCCACGTGCTCTGGATGCGGTTGTCACGGTAGAGGAGGAAGAGGACCTCCGCTTCCTGCTGCGCCTGCACCGAGGCCGGGTCGTTCGGGTCCACCGGCAGGTTCTTCAAGGTCCGATAGCGGTTGGCCAGGCGCTGTTCCACGATGATGTCCCCGAGGAAGTAGAAGTGCACTCCTGCCGCGACGACGGACCAGAACTCGCGTTCGTTGTACAGCTGACCGAGGCCGGGCACGAGGAGAGAGCTCACCATGGCCACGGTGGGATTCTTCTGTCGCTGCCACGGCCGCCCCACGGGTTCCGTGGCCGGACGCCCGAACCAGTCGCGCAGGCCGAGCTGCAGTCCCGGGGACGTCCACGCCGCCTTCCCGCTCGGCCCGCTCCCCGGCGTCGTCGCCCCTCCCACGCTGGCGCTTCCCACCGAGGCGCTCGCCCTGCGGTCGCTTGCGGCGGCCGCTTGCCCCACCGACGCGCTCTCTACCGCCGCCGGGGTGGAAAGCGCCGCCACGGGCCCCACCGGCAGGAGTCCAAGCAGGAGCACCACCGCCTGTCGCCTCACCCCACCCACAGGCATCGCTCCGGAGATGGCGGGAATGTGTGGGAATCGAACCCACCTCGGATGGGATTAGCACCCGACAAAGGGTTTGAAGCCCTCGAGGCCCACCAGGACCCATCCACTCCCGGCGCCCGCGCCGCAGGCCCGCGGCAGGCGTCCGCGTATGGTAGGGAATGCGTGAGGAGCGGGGCAAGGAGCAGGGCTCACGCGCCGCGCACCAGGGCTTCGATCTCGACGCGCGCCCCGGCCGGGAGCGCCAGGACCGCGACGGTGCTGCGCGCTGGCGGTTGCTCCGGGAAGAACTCGGCGTAGACGCGGTTCATGGCGGCGAAATCGTCCATCGTGGTCAGGAACACCGTCGTCTTCACCACGTCCTCGAGACGGGCGCCGGCGGCCTCGACGATGGCACGGAGGTTCTGCAGCGCCCGCCGCGTCTCCGTCTCGATGCCGCCGCCCACGAGCTTGCCCGTGGCGGGATCGAGGCCGATCTGGCCGGCGGTGTGCAGGAACGAACCCACCGCCACACCCTGACTGTAAGGGCCGATCGCCGCCGGCGCTTGCGGAGTTTGGATCACCCGTCGCATCCCTACTCCACCGTGACCGACTTGGCCAGGTTGCGCGGCCGGTCCACGTCGCAGCCGCGCATCACGGCGATGTGGTAGGCCAGGAGCTGCAAGGGCACCACCGACAGGATCGGGGTGAGCAGGCTCAGCGTTTCCGGCACGATGAGAGTGTGGTCGGCCTTCTTGACGATGTCGGTGTCGCCCTCGGTCACCACCGCGATGATGCGCCCCTTGCGCGCCTTCACCTCTTCGACGTTGCCGACGATCTTGCGGTAACCGCTGTCGCGGGTGGCGATGACCACGACGGGCATGTTCTCGTCGATGAGAGCGATGGGACCGTGCTTCATCTCCGCCGCCGGATAGCCTTCGGCGTGGACGTAGGAGATCTCCTTGAGTTTGAGCGCTCCCTCCAGGGCCACCGGGAAGTTCGGGCCGCGCCCGAGATAGAGGAAGTTGTCGTGATGCTGGTAGACCCGGGCGATTTCCTCGATGGCGGCGTCCTGGGCGAGGATCTGCTCGATCTGCCCGGGCAGCTCCTCCAGCGCCGCGATCAGGCGCCGGCCCTCCTGGCGCGACATGTTGCGCAAGCGACCGAGGAGCAGCGTGATGATGGCGAGCACCGTGGCCTGGGAAGTGAAGGCCTTGGTGGAGGCGACGCCGATCTCCGGACCGGCATGGATGTAGACGCCGCCGTCGGACTCGCGGGCGATGGTGGAGCCGACGACGTTGACGATGCCGAGGGTGCGGGCGCCCTTGCGCTTCGCTTCGCGCATCGCTGCCAGGGTGTCGATGGTCTCGCCGGACTGGGAGATCACGAAGGTGATCGTGCCCTCCTCGACGATGGGATTGCGGTAGCGGAACTCGCTGGCGTACTCCACCTCGACGCCGATGCGCGCCACCTCCTCGATCATGTACTCGCCGAGCAGCGCCGCGTGCCAGGAGGTGCCGCAGCCGATGAGGACGACGCGCTTCACCTCCCGCAGCTCTTCCCGCGTCATGTTGAGGCCGCCCAGCTTGGCGTCGCCTTCTTCCACCAGGAGACGGCCGCGGAAGGCGTTGCGGATCGTCGACGGCTGCTCGAAGATCTCTTTGAGCATGAAGTGCGAGTAGCCGCCCTTCTCGATCATCGCCAGGTCCCACTCGATCTCGGTGGCCTCCTTGGCGATCTCCTCGGCGCCGTCCTCGACGCTGGTGAACAGCGGCGCTTCGTCTCCGAGCGCCACCATCTCCTGGTCCTCGAGATAGATGACCTGGCGGGTGTGGCGGAGGATGGCGCTGGCATCGCTGGCCAGGAAGTACTCGCCGTCGCCGATGCCCACGATGAGCGGGCTGCCGTTGCGCGCCCCGACGATGCGGCGGGGCTCGTCGGCGTGCAGCACGGCGATGCCGAAGGTGCCCTCCACCCGTCCCAGGGCGGCGCGCACCGCCTCGTCCAGCCGGCCGTCGTAGAACTCCTCGATCAGGTGGGCCAGCACCTCGGTGTCGGTCTCGCTCTTGAAGGTGTGACCGCGATGCAACAGGTTGCGCTTCAGGGACTCGAAGTTCTCGATGATGCCGTTGTGGATGACCGCGAGCTTGCCGGTGCAGTCGGTGTGCGGGTGGGCGTTGATGGTGGTGGGCTCGCCGTGTGTCGCCCAGCGGGTGTGGGCCATGCCGAGGCTGCCCGGGAGCACCAGCGGCGCGACGTGCTCTTCCAGCTGGGCGATGCGACCGACGCACTTCTCGATGCGCAGCTTGCCGTCGACGAGGGCCACCCCCGCCGAGTCGTAGCCGCGATACTCCAGGCGCTTCAGACCCTCCATGAGGATCGGCAGCGCTGGTTTGTCTCCGATATAGGCAATGATTCCGCACATGGCCGGCATCCCTTTGCGTGCGAGGGTCAGGCGCCTCGCAGGTGTGCGTGCTGACCGAGCTGGCGCAGCGCCCGCTGCACCAGCGTCTCCGCCTGGTCCGCGTCCTCGCTCTCGGCGATGGCGCGGACGATGGGTTCGGTGTTCGAGCGGCGCAGGTGCAGCCAGCCCTCGGGGAGCTGCACCTTGACCCCGTCTCGCGTGTCCAAGGCGCCGCCGAACTCCCGGCGCGCCAGCTCGACGATGTCCCCATCCTGGAGCGGGCGGGCAAGCTCCAGGCTGCGCTTCACCATGTGATAGTGCGGCAAGGCCGCGTGCAGTTCCTGCAGCGAGCTCCCGGTCTCCGCCAGGGACTGCAGGATCAACGCCATCCCCACCAGCGCGTCGCGACCGGGGTGCAGCTCCGGCAGGATGACGCCGCCGTTGCCTTCGCCGCCGATGACGGCGCCGACGCGGCGCATCTGGGCCACCACGTTGGCTTCGCCCACCGGCGTGCGGTGCAAGGGCACGCCATGCCGGGCACAGAGGTCGTCCATGGCACGGGTCGTACTGAGATTCACCACCACGGGGCCGCGGCGGTGTCGCAGGTAATGGTCCGCGGCCAGCACCAGAGTATACTCCTCGAGGAGCGCAACGCCGGCGTGGGTCACGACGCTAAGCCGGTCGGCGTCGGGATCGGTGGCGAAGCCGAGGTCGGCCTCTTCGGCGCGCACTCTCTCCCCCAGCTCCTGCAGGTGCGCCGGCGTCGGTTCGGGACGCCGGCCGAAACGTCCCGTGGGCTCGCAGTAGAGCTCGGTGACGCGGGCGCCGAGACGGCGCAGCAGCTCCGGAGCCACGACGCCGCCGGCGCCATTGCAGCAGTCGATGACGACGTGGAGTTCCCGCGCCCCGATGCGGGCGCGATCCAACCAAGGCATTTCCAGGATGGAGCGGATGTGCACTTCCGCAGCGGCGCCATCCTCGCGCAGCGCCCCCATCTCTTCCCAGGTCCGGTGCCGGGCCTTTCCCGTCCGCGCCAGCTCGAGCACCGTGGACCCGGCCTCGGCGCTCAGGAAGAGTCCTTCCCGATCGAGCAGCTTGAGCGCGTTCCACGGTTCCGGATTGTGGCTGGCGGTGAGAATGATGCCGCCCGCCGCCCCGTGGGTGGTGACCATGATCTCCGTCGTCGGCGTGGTGGCGACGCCGAGATCGATGACGTCGTGCCCGGTGGAGAGGAGCCCGGCGGCCACCGCATGCAGCAGCATCGGGCCGGTGAGGCGCGAGTCGCGACCGACCACCACGGCTCCAGACGGCGCCCAGGTGCCGAAAGCGGCCGCCATGCGGCAGGCCACTTCGGCGTCGAGGCCGGCCCCGACGATCCCCCGGATGCCGGAAACGCTGGTCATCAGGACTGGAGACGGGGGCTGCATGGCGCGCCTTTCCTCGGGGGAGGGTCGCGGCGGGGGGAAGTGCTGGAGCTGGTGCGCGGAATCGAACCGCGGACCTACGCATTACGAGTGCGTTGCTCTACCAGCTGAGCTACACCAGCTCCGGGAACCGACGTGGACGAGACCGGCGGTCTCGTGCGCGGAGGAAGCCTGGTGCGAAGGGGCAGAATCGAACTGCCGACACACGGATTTTCAGTCCGTTGCTCTACCAGCTGAGCTACCTTCGCATCGAGCAGGGCAGTATAGGAGGGCCCCCCGAGGGTGTCAACGTCCGCAGCCGCGGCGTTGCCGGCAGTGTGCCGGCCATGGCGGCGGCATCAGCGGTTGCTGGCGTCCTTGGCGGCCTCACCACCCTGCTCGCTGCCGGTTTCCTCCGCCGGGCCGGCGCCTACGGTGCGCCGGTCCACGCGGTAACAGCTGCCGGCTTGACCCTTGGCGTACTTCTTCATTTCCGCTGCTCGGTTCGACACCTGCATGGCATCGCCGACCACGCGCTGTCCGTTGGTGACCACGCCGATGGAGACGCTCATGAGGGGGAAGCGTACGCGCTGTCCTTGGCGGTTGATGCTCTCCAGGTAGCCCGAGCGCAGGTGCTCGTCGCGATAGAAGCGGCCGATGCCGGTGTCGAAGCGCTCGATCACCGTGGCGCAGCAGGTCTCGAAAGTGTCGAGGTCCACGAGGAAGAGGAAGTCGTCGCCGCCGATGTGGCCGACGAAGGAGCTCTTCGAGTGCTCCTGGGTGGTGCGCACCAGGATCTCCGCCAGGAACTTGATGACCTTGTCGCCGGCCTCGAAGCCGTATTCGTCGTTGTACGCCTTGAAGTGGTCCAGGTCGGCGTAGCAGGCGGCGAAGGGCGTGCCGGCTGCAAGGACCGCTTCGATCTTCTTGGAGATGACGTTGTTGCCCGGCAGGCCGGTGAGCGGGTTGGCGCTCATCGTCTCCTGGGTGCGGCGCAGGATCATGTGCACCCGGGCCAGGAGCTCCTCGAACTCGAAGGGCTTGACGATGTAGTCGTCGGCACCCTCGCTGATGCCGCTCACCTTGTCGGCGATGTCCCCCTTTGCGGTCAGCATGATGACCGGGATGCGGCACCAGGCGTTGCGCTTGCGGATCTCGCGACAGGCGGTGAAGCCGTCCATCTTCGGCATCATCACGTCCAGCAGCACCAGATCGGGATGATGGGTGTCGATCTTCTCCAACGCCTCCAGGCCGTTGGCGGCGAGGACGCACTCGAAGCCCTTCTTCTGCAGCCGGAAGCGCAGGATGCGGGCGATGTCCTGGTCGTCGTCGACGATGAGGATGCGGCTCATGAGACGGC
This sequence comes from Candidatus Krumholzibacteriia bacterium, assembly GCA_035649275.1. Lineage (NCBI taxonomy): Bacteria > Candidatus Krumholzibacteriota > Candidatus Krumholzibacteriia > Candidatus Krumholzibacteriia bacterium. The sequence continues at coordinate 18,672 of DASRJW010000049.1, read as the reverse complement.
TCCGGAGGTGGCGGCGAGTGCCTCACGCACCTGGAAGAGGAGGAAGCCCAGGTCGTAGGGCTTCCACAGGGTCAGGTCGGCCTGGGACCAGGAAGCCAGGAACTGCTGACGCTCGCCGGCAGCGACTCGCCGGGCGGTGAGCATGAGGATCGGGAAGCGCGGCAGCGCCCCGCGGCGCATCTCTGCTTTCAAGCGCCGCGACACTTCGTAGCCGTTCAGACCGGGCAGCATGACGTCGAGCAGGGCCAGATCCGGGGGTTGCTGCCGCGCCCGTTGGAGGGCGGCGAGACCGTCGGCTTCCACCTGCACCGCGTGTCCTTCCTGCTCGAAAGCGAAGCGCAGCGTTTCGAGGATGTCGCCGTCGTCGTCAACGACGAGGATGCGGGCCATGCAGCACCTCCCCGCGGCGTGGCAGCGCCGTGAGCCCGTGGCGGCAGCGCACCGCCGCCTGCAGCAGCACCGGATCCGCCGCCGCCCCTTGCGGCAAGCGCCGCAGTGCCAGGCGCAGCCGCGCCGCCGCTGCCGGCGGCACCTGTTGCCGCAACGCCGCGGCGAGAGCCGGGGCGAGGGCGCGCACCGGCGCCGCCGACCAGAGCACGAGGGTGGTGGCCGAGAGCTCCACGACCCGGCAGGCCGGATGTCCCAGCCGGCGGCGGAGGCCTTCTTCCAGCGCCGGCCCCGAGGTCACACGGCCGAGGTCCTGGCGCACGATGGCGACGCTGCAGGGAGCCGCCGCGAGCGCCGCGGCGAGCGCTGCCACCAGCGCGTCCATCCGTTGCACCAGCCCAGAGGTGCGGAGATCCGCCGGCAAGGTGACGACGAAGCTGGCGCCGCGCGCCGGCGTTTCGGCGCGCAGATCGCCGCCCATGCGCCGGGCCAGACGCTGGGACACCGCGAGACCGAGGCCCATGCCCGGAACTCCTGTCGCTTCGCTGCCGCGACTGAACGGCTGGAAGAGCCGGCGTCGCGTTTCCTCGCCGAGGCCGACGCCGGTGTCGGAGACGCGCAGCTTGACGAAGATGGGCTTGAAACCGAAGCCGCCGGCGAGCAACAGCATCCGCCCCGGCAACACCGCCCCCTGGGCCGGCAAAGCGGTCACTCGCACCTCGCCCTCGGCGGGGGTGAACTTGAGGGCATTCGACAGCAAGTTCACCAGCACCTGTTCGAAGGCGAAGGGCGCCAGCGGGATCGCCGCCAAGCCTGGCTCCACCTCGAGACGCAGGCCCAAGCCCCGGGCCTGCGCTTCGGCGCGCTGCTCGTCCACCAGGCGGCGCAAGACGAGGGCGAGATCCACCGGTTCCAGCCGCAGCTCCGCTTCTTCCAGGAGCGCGATGCTGGAGAGATTGAGCAGCACCCGTTCCGCGCGCTCCAGGCCGCGGCCGGCGATACTCAAGAGGCGTTCCTGTTCGGGATGGAGTCCGGCGCTGCCGCCGAGGAGCTGCACGGCGCTACGCGTCGGCGCCAGGGCCCCGCCCAGTTCGTGCGCGACCATGGCCAAATCCACCCAACGCTCCAACACGGCCTCCAGCGGCTCGATCCCTTGGGCGGCGCAGCAAGCGCCAAGCCAGCCACGACGTTGCCGTCGTCGCACCGAGGCGGCGCTGCATGCATGGAGCTTGCCGCAGGCCTTGGCTGGAAAGGGTGGCGAGGAGCGCCAGCGGCTACGGAGTGTGGCGCGGAAAGCGGAGGCGGAAGAGCGTGCCCCAAGGCGGCTCGGAGAGCACTTCGATGGAACCACCGTGCTCCATGACGATCTGGTGCACCACGGCGAGCCCCAGGCCCGTGCCTTCCTGCCGCGTGGTCATGAAAGGCACGAAGAGGAGTTCGCGGATCGAAGCGGGAATGGGGTCGCCCGTGTTCGCCACCTCGAGCTCCACGCTGTCTCCTTGCGTGCGGGTGACGACGCGGATGCGCCCGCCGCTGGGCACGGCGACGATGGCGTTCATCAGCAGGTTCACCAGCACCTGCTTCATGCGATCGCCGTCGAGATGGGCCCGCGGCAGGTCCGGATCGAGGACGAGCTCCAGCTCGCCGCGCCCGGCGCGGAGCTGCTGGCGCAGCAGCATGATGCTCTCGTGGATGACCTCGTTGAGCGCCGTCGGTCCGCGCTGCAGCCGGGCGCTGCGCACGAAGGCGAGCTGGTCGTTGAGGATCCGCTCCAGCCTCGAGGTCTCCTGGGCGATGACCTCGGCGGCCTCGCGCTCGTCCGCCCCCAGGCTGTCACTCCGCAGCATGCGGCGGGCGAAGCCGCCCAGCGCTGTGAGCGGATTGCGGATCTCGTGGGCGATCTTCGACGACGCCTGGCCGAGGGCGGCGAGCTTTTCGTTGCGATGCAGCAGGTCGTTCAGTACCTCGATGCGGCTCTGGTCGTCCTGGATCGTCTGCACTCTGCGGCCCGAGAGCACGGCGATCGCCGCCTGGTCGGCGATGATGGAAAGGAAACGCCGGCTGTGGCGGTCGAAGTGGTTGCGTCCCGCCTCGGCCGCGGTGCGGTAGACCATGAGCACGCCGACCATCTCCTTGTCGATGCTCATGGGCGCGCTCACCAGAGCGGCCGGCCCCGCCAGACCTTCCAGAGGGGACTGGCGCGCCCCGGGGCCGAGGCGGAGGGTCTCGCGGGCGATCTCGCCGCAGCGGGCGGTGACCTCGTCGGGCAAGGCCGCACCGCTCAGGTGGTACTGCATCTCCAGGCGCGGTTCGGCGCCGGCACCCCGGACGATGTAGAGGAGCGCCCCTTCGGCGTGCAGGACGGAAGCGCTGATCTGCGCGATGCGGCGCAGCACTTCGACCCGGTCGATGCTGGAGAGCAGGGCGCGATTGATGGCTTGCACTTCGTTCAGCTCGGCGTAGCGCCGGCTCACGTCCTCGAACATGAGGGCGTTCTCGATGACCACACCCACATGGTTCGCCAGTCCCGAGAGCAGGTAGACCCGATCGCTCTCGATGGGGGCATTGCTGTAGAGGTTGTCCGCCACGATGACGCCGAGGGCGCGTTCGCGTCCGAGGATGGGGATGACCACGAAGTCGTTGGCGCCGAAAGCGTCGGCGAACGGTTCCGGTCGCTCGCCGCGGAAGAAGTGGATGTTGTACGGCTCCGGCGAGAGGACGGCACGCACGAGGAGACTGCCCTCCGGCTCCAGGGGCACGGAGAATTCGCGGATGCGGGCCGCCAGCGAGCCCGGCGCCGGCTCCTGATGCAACTCCTCCACGGCCCGGCGCAGCACGTCCTCCAGGCTGAGGCGTTCCAGGCTCGCCCAGATGCGCAGCGCTTCGTCGCCGGAGGAGGGCCCCACGGCCACGGTGCCGCGCAGCTCCCGCTGTTCCTCGTCGAGGAGGAGCAGGAAGGCGCGATTGAAGCCGATGGCCTCGCCGGAGGTGACGCAGGCCATGAAGGCGCGCAGCACCTGGGTGAGTTCCATCGAGCGGAGCGTGACGTCGAGCCCCTTGAACAGCAACGACAGGTCGGAGATGCGCCGCTCCAGCGCCGCCGAAGCCAGGCGCGAACGCTGCAGCTCGAGGGCGTCCTCGAGACGCGTCTGCAGGTAGCGGCCGATCTCCTCCAGGAGGGCGCGGCCGGCGGCAGCACCGGCTTCGTCCTCCAATCCGAAGCCGAGAACGATGCGCGTGTGCCGGGGCAACCACAACGCCAGACCGAGAGCGCCGTCGCTGCCACCGCACCAGAGCCGCTCGGCGGGCGGCGCCTCGGGCAGTCCCAGGCGGGCCGGTAGGGCCTCGGCATCGGTGGTGGCGTGGGTGAGGCGCAGGCCGCCGAGCGGGCCCTCGCCGTTGCCCTCTGCCACCGCCCAGACGGCGCCGAGCTCGCGGCGCAAGAGCTCCCAGCTGCGGCGCACGAGCCGGATCGGTTCGCGCTCGGCGGCGAGCTCGTGGACGCAGCGCGCCAGGCTGCGGGAGACCTCCGCGGCGATGCCTTCCACCGGCGTCCTCCTCCGCGCCGCCGCTCTTCCCACGGCGCCGCGTCGCGGCTCTGGGCTCGCGACGGCCCGATTACCCCGTTGCCGCCGTCGGCGCCGTGCGTCCGCCCGCTTCCAGGTGACGCCGCAAACAGCGGCCGGTCCAGGAGCGCGGCACTTCCAGCAAGCCTTCCGGCGGCCCGGCGTAGACGATCTCGCCGCCACCCGCACCGGCTTCCGGTCCGAGGTCGATCACCCAGTCCGAGGCGGCGACCACGTCCAGATGGTGCTCTACCAGCACCAGCGTGTGACCCCGTTCCACCAATTCGTGCAAGATGCGCAGCAAGCGCGAGACGTCGTCGAGATGCAACCCCGTGGTGGGCTCGTCGAGGAGGTAGAGCATGTTCCCCTCCCGCGTCGCCGCCAAAGCCCGGGCGATCTTGAGGCGCTGCGACTCGCCGCCCGAGAGCGTCGGCGCCGCCTGGCCGAGCCGGAGATACCCCAGGCCGGCGCGCTTGAGCAGGTGCAGTTTCTGCCCCAACCCCGGCGACTCGTGGAAGAAGGTCATGGCCTCGTCCACCGTCATCTCCAAGACCTCGGCGATGTTGCGCCCGCGGTACTCCACCGCCAGGACCTCGGGCTTGAAGCGCTTGCCCTCACAGTGCTCGCAGGGGACGAACAGATCGGCCATGAAATGCATCTCGATCTGCACCGATCCCATGCCCTCGCAGTGCTCGCAGCGGCCGCCCTGGGTGTTGAAGCTGAAGTGCCCAGGGCCGAAACGGGCGAGACGCGCGGCGCTGGTGGCGGCGAAGAGGCTGCGCACGTCGGCGGTGCCCTTCATGTAGGAGAGCGGATTGGAGCGCGGGGTGCGCCCGATCGGAGCCGCGTCCACGAGCACGACGTCGTGCACCAGATGAGCGCCGCGCAGCGAGTCGTACCAGCCCGTAGCGCCGCGGCTCGGCGGCACCTGTCCGGTGAGGGCGCGATGCAGCACTTCGGTGACCAAGGTGCTCTTGCCCGAGCCGCTGACGCCGCTCACGGTGACGAAGAGCCCGACGGGAATGCGCACGTCCACACCCTTCAAGTTGTGCAGCCGCGCGTTGCCGAGCTCGAGCCAGCGCGACCCGGGTTGCCGGCGCCGCGGGCGCGGCTGGATCTCGGCGGCCCCGGTCAGGTAGGCGAGGGTGCGCGACGCCGCCACGCTGCCGCTCTCCGCCACCAGTCCGGCGCCGTCGGGAGTGCGCAGTCCCGCCAGCGCCCCGGCGAAGACGACCTCGCCGCCGTGCACTCCCGCCCCCGGTCCAAGATCGACGAAGTAGTCGGCCGCGGCGATGACGTCGGGATCGTGTTCCACCACCACCACGGTGTTGCCGAGATCGCGCAGGCGCTCCAAGGTGCGCACCAAGCGTTCCGTGTCCCGGGCGTGCATGCCCACCGTGGGCTCGTCCAGGATGTAGAGTGCATCCACGAGGTTCGACCCCAAGGCGCTCGCCAGGTTGATGCGCTGCGCCTCGCCGCCGGAGAGCGTGCGTGTCAGCCGGTCGAGGGTGAGGTACTCGACGCCGACGGCGCAGAGAAAGTCCAGGCGGGCGCGCAGCTCGGCGACGATGTCGGCAGCCACCTGCTCCGCTTCACCCTGCAAGGCGAGCTCGTCCACCCAGGCGCGCAGCGCTTCCAGAGTGAGGCGCGAGAGAGCCGCGATGTCGAGGCCGCCGACGCGGACGCAGAGCGCCTGGCGCTGCAGTCGCCCGCCGGCGCAGCTGCGGCAGGTGCTCTCCTCCATGAAACGGCGGGTGAAGAAACGCGCGTACTTCTTGTAACCCTTGGCCCGCAGCCCCTCCAGGAACGGAATGACGCCTTTGAAACCCTGGGTGCCCTCGAGGATCGCCTTCTGGGTCGGTCGGGGCAGCTCGCACCATGGCGTCTGCCAGGGAATCCGCTGGCGCCGGCAGAACTCTTCCAACCGCCGGGCGTAGTACTCGAACTTCCCCGTTCCCCAGGGGGCGATGGCGCCGTCGGCCAGAGTGCGCTCGGGCTCGGGCACGATGAGCCGCTCGTCGAACTCGAGGCGGTTGCCGAAGCCACGGCAGTCGGGGCAGGCGCCGAGGGGACTGTTGAAGGAGAACATTCCCGGCGATGGCCGGGGCAGATCGAGGCGGCAGCGCACACAGGAGCCGCGCTGGTCGAGTCGCTGGCGCTCGCCGCTCTCGGCCTCGACGACGCTCGCCGCGCCGTTGCCGGCGCGGTATGCCGTCTCCAGCGCCTCCGCCAGCCGCGCCCGGGATTCGGGCCGCGCCACGATGCGGTCCACCACCACCTCGACGCTCTCGAGCGCGGCGGGCAGAGAGGGTGGCGGTTCCAGATCCACGCTGGCTCCGTCCACCCAGAGCCGGGCGAAACCGGCGCCGCGCAACGGCTCCAGCACCTCGGTCCACGCCGAACCTGCCGTGCGCGGCAGAGCGAAGAGGACGACGAGACGGGCACCGGCAGGAAAGCGCGCCAGCAGCAGCTGAGCCCCGGCGGAAGGTGAGAGCGCCGCCGAGGCTTCGCCGCATTGCGGGCAGTGCACCTGGCCGACGCGCGCGAAGAGCAGGCGCAGGTAGTCGTACACCTCGGTGGCCGTGCCCACGGTGCTACGCGCCGACTTGACGTGGTTCTGCTGGCGGATGGCGATCGCCGGGCTGATGCCGGATACCTCGTCCACCTCGGGACGCTGCATGCGCTCGAGGAATTGCTTGGTGTAGGTCGAAAGCGATTCGACGTAACGCCGCTGCCCTTCGGCATAGAGCGTGTCGAAGACGAGGGAGCTCTTCCCGGAGCCGCTCACACCGCTCACCACCACCAGCCGGCGGCGCGGCAAGCGCACCTCGATGTTCTTGAGGTTGTGCTGTCGGGCGCCGCGGATGGTGATGGGCTGCACGGTCAGCGCTCCTCGAGAAGGAAAGCAGAGCCCACAGGACGGGTGACGCCAGAGGCGCCGAACAGGGAAGCATAGGAAGCGCGATCGACACTGTCAACGCGCGCTTCTGTCGCAGTGGCGCGGGGCGCGCCCGACCGTGCTCGCCCATGGAGCGGTTGAAGGCCGACACACGAACCGGAGCGGGCTCCCCGCTCAAGGCGTGCTGCGGCCGGGGGCGCGGGGCAAGCGCGGCAAGCGCAGCGGCGGATGCCGCGCCAGCACCGCGGCGTTGCGCGGGTGCTCGCGCAGGAACACCGCCGACACCGCCGAGGGCCTTTCGGGGTGGCTTGGATCGGGGCCGTCGTAGAACACCAGACGCCACTCGCCGGAACGCAGGAGGAACTCGGTCAAGGGATGCACTTGCAGGGGGCCGAAGTCCAAGGTGAGGAGCTGCCAGATCACCACGTTGGCATCGTAGCGATCCAGGAGAGCGCGGACCGCGTTGTCGCTACCGCGCGGGGCGTAGTGCAAGAGATCGTACTCCTGCAGGCGCGCGGCGCCGTAGAGATCGCCGCGCGAGTCGATCCACACCTGGGTCTGCGGATAGAGCGTGAAGGCGAGATAGCCGCCCCAGCGGTAGGGGTTGACCAGGTGACCGGGCAGACGCTGCGCCGCGAGCCACTGCGCTGCCGCCACCGGGTAGCGGCCGGGAAGGAGCCGTGCCTCCGGGCTGCCATCGCGCGGGAAGGCCGGGACGAGCGCCGCCAGCGCCAGGGCGGCGCTCACAGCGACGACGAGCCGCGAGCGGCGTGAAGCGGTGCGCCGGCGACAGAATTCCTCCAGCGCCTGGACGCGGCGGAGCGAAGCGAGCTGCCAGGCGAGAAGCGGCGTTCCCAGAAGCAGGAAGAGCGGCGCATGGCGCTCGGCGGCGAACGGCAGCGCCACTCCCCCGAGCCGCGGCATGGAGATCCAGCCGAGCACGAGCGCCAGGACTGCCGGTGCGAAGGCGCTGCGCCGGCGCAGCAGGAGGAAAGCCCAGAGGCAGAGGACCAGGCCGAGATGCACCCAGGCGTAAGCGCTGTCCAGCTGCCCAGGGCGCTCCTCCTGCACCGTGAGTGCGAGTCCCGCGCGGACGTAATGCAGCGGGTAGAGCGCCCCCTCGAGACCGTTGGGATTCACCCGCGTCGCCAGAGCGCAGGCACCGGCGAGGAGAGTGAAGCGCCGCGCCGCCAGCGCCGACGCCGCCGAGCGCGTCCGCATCCACACCCCCGTGGCGCCCGCCGCCCAGAGCAGCACCATGCCGAGACCGAGCATGAAGCCGCCATGGAGATTCACCCAGAGGGCGAAGAGGAGAGGCAAGAAGAGCGCGCTCGGCCCCGGCCGCCGGCGCTGCCGCTCCAGGAGCCAGAGGACGAGCGTGACGAGGAGATAGCTGGCGAGCTGCGGCCGGTCGAGCCAGTTGCGCTGGGAAGCGAAGGCGGCGGGAACGAGGAGTCCGAGGGCGAGCATCGGCCCCGCCTGCAAGCGGGCGATGGCGTAGGCGCCGGCGAAGGCCGCTCCCACCAAGAGTCCGCGAGCCAGCACGACACCCAGCAGTCCGGCGTTGGCGTGGACGCCATGCAAACCCAAGTCGGCGAGCCATTCGTGCGCCGTCCAGCGCTGGCCGGCGAGGGTGTAGGAGAACGGGTCCGTGTGCGGGATCCCGTGGGCCGCGATGAATCGACCCGTGGCGAGATGCCACCAGACATCAGGGGTGAGGATGGGAACGCGGGACGCCGCCGCGACGAGCGCCGCGAGGGCGGGGAAGACGAGAACATCCACGGCGCCGCGAGGCGCGGTCGCGGGCGGGCTTCCCTGCTTCCGAACGCTTCCGGACACGGCTCCCCCAGAGTGCCCGAACCCCTTGAGACATCGTACTCTACAGCGACTGCAGGAAGCCAAGCGGGTAGGCTAGCATGCACCCGTCGTGGCACCGAAACCGGAAGGGGTGGGTTCGATCGAAACGCTGGACCAGCTCTTGGAAACGCTCCGCTTCCTGCGCAGCGAGCACGGCTGCCCCTGGGATCGAGCCCAGAGCCTGGAAGCGATGTGCACCTACCTGATCGACGAGGCCTACGAGCTGCAAGATGCGGCGCACGCGGCGCAGGACGACGCCTGCGCCGAGGAGCTGGGTGACGTGCTCTTCCTCCTGCTCTCCGTGGCGCTCATGCTGCAGGAACGCGGCGGTCCGGAGGTCGGCGAGATCGCCCGCCGCACGCGGGAGAAGATCATCCGCCGCCATCCGCACGTCTTCGGGGCGCTGCAGGCGCAGAGCGCCGAGGAAGGCGCCCGGCACTGGCGGGACATCAAGGACGCCGAAGCCCGGGCGCGAGGCGAGGCGGCGCCGCTCCTCCTGGACACGCTGCCCCGCTCCTTGCCGCCGCTCCGCCGCGCTCTCACGGTGCAGCGCCGCGTCGCCGCGGTGGGCTTCGAGTGGGACACCGCCGAGCAAGTGCGACAGAAGATCGTGGAGGAGACGGCGGAACTGCAGGAGGTGGTGCAGAGCGGCGAGAAGTCGCGCATCACCGACGAGCTCGGCGACATCCTCTTCTCCGTCGTCAACCTGGGACGTTTCCTGGGCGTCGATCCCGAGGCCGCCTTGCACTCCACGGTGAGCAAGTTCGTGCAGCGCTTCGGCCGGGTCGAAGAGGCGCTGCGCGCCCAGGGCCGCAGCCTGGAGGAAGCCACTCTCCCCGAGATGGACGGGCTCTGGGAGGAAGCGAAGCGGCACGAAACCGGGCCGTCAGGGACGACCGGGGGTGCTTGAGCCCTCGGGAGCGCTCCGCTCCTGATCGGGACAGCCGTCCAGGTCGCGATCGCCGTCGAAATCCTCCGCCTCGTTCGGGCAGGCGTCCTTGTCGTCGCTGATGCCGTCGCCGTCGTTGTCCCGATCCGGCCGCCCGTCGCTGTCCTCGAAACCATCGACGTCCTCGGGGAGATCGGGGGCCAGGTCTTTGACGTCCGGGACGCCATCCTGATCGTTGTCCAAGTCCGGGCAACCGTCCTGATCGGCGAAGCCGTCGAAGTCCTCGGCCTCCTTCGGGCAGGCATCCTTGCTGTTGGGGATGCCGTCGCCATCGTCGTCGTGGCGGCCGAGCCCGCCGTGCCAGACGAGACCGAGGGCGAAGCGCCAGTCCGGACTGTCGGTGACCGACGGCGGCGGCGCATCCGCCTGCAGCGAGACCGAGGCGGCGAGCTTGAGGTCGATACCGCGCTTGAACTTCACCGTCGCTCCCTGGGTGAGGAAGAGAACGTTGTCGGCGAAGTCCACGCCGTCCTGATGGGGGAGGAGATCCATGGAGAACTCGGTGAACACGTCGAGGGCGCTGGTGACGAACTCGAGCCCGACGCGGAGGAGCAAGGCGTCGTTCTCCGTCGGACTCGCACCGGCAGGAAGGGGCGGGTAGGCCGGGGGCCAGAACCCCCCTTGGCGCAGGGAATCGAGCGGCGCCATGCCGACGCCGCGCACCTCGTTCCGGTTCCAGCGATAGCTGCCGTTCAGGTGCAGGCGGGTGGGCAAAAAACGCTGCATGTGGGTCAGGTCCACGGTCAGCAGGCCGCCGGCTTCGATGTCGGTGCTCTCGCTGCTCATGCCGCGGGAACTGCTGCCGGTGGCAGCGCTCACCACTCCGAAGCCGCCGAGACGCACGGTCTTCCAAGGCAGCGGCAGCTGCAGCTTGGCGCTCGTGAGCAGATCGCCGAAGCCGACGAGGCTGGCGGGTTCGATGCTGCTGCCCGCCGTTTGGTTCACCCACCAGGAGCGCAAGGGAACGGAGACCGACGCTTCGAGATACGGTGACAAGCCGTAGGCGAGATGGAAATCGGTGAGGAGGAAGACATGGTCGTTCCCTGCCGCGTCCTCGAGCCAATGCATGCGGGGAAAGACGCCGAGGGCCACCACGCCGCGGCCCTGGATATCGGCGGAGCGCACCTCGAGCAAACCGCGCAAGCCGCCGGGAGTACTGCTTTGCCCGCGGGCCGGGGCGGCGGCGGCGCCGGCCAGGGCGGCCACGAGGCAACAGGCAGCGGCCCGGGGGATCAACGACCGCCTCCGGAACGGCGGCCGCGCCCCGGCGGGCGCCGGCCGAGGTCTTCGGGGCCCACCCCCGCTTCGATCTCGGCCACCAGCTTGACGATGGCGGGGTGCTCCTCGACGCGCTCGAGCCCGGCGGTCTCGACGACCAGGAAGCGCAGCTCTGGGGCGCTGCGCGCCGCCCAGTCGTCGTACGCCGCGTTGAGGCGCTCCAGGTAGGCGCGCTCGATGCCCTGCTCGCATTCCCGGCCGCGACTTTGGATGCGCTGCAACAGCGTGTCCACGTCGGCGCGCAAGTAGATGATCGCGTTCGGTGCCTGCAGATACGAGGTCATGCAGCGGAAGAGAGCCATGTAGTTGTCGAAATCCCGGACATCCATCGCCCCCGTGTCGTGCAAGGTGCGGGCGAAGATCTCGGCGTCCTCGTAGATGGTGCGGTCCTGGATGCAAGAGAGCATGTTGTCCATCATCTTCCGATGCATCTCGAAGCGCTTGGAGAGGAAAAAGATCTGCAGATGGAAACTCCAGCGCGGCATGCAAGCGTAGAAGTCGTCCAGGTACGGGTTGTCCACCACGGGCTCGAAAAAGACTTCCCAACCCAGGCGCTCGCCGAGGACACGGGTCAAGTGGGTCTTGCCGACGCCGATGTTGCCGGCCACGGCGAGGAAGTATCGCTGCACGCCACCTCACCCCCGGGCGCAGTCGCTGCGCCACCCTCCACCCATGGTACTCCCCGTCTCCCGCCGCAGGCCACGGGGCAAGGCGCTTCGCCGCGGTCCGCCACGCTCCTGGGCCATGCTCTCTAGCGAATGATGGCGACGCGCCCGAAGGACTCGAGACCCGAGTCCAGGTCGACGATCTTGTAGATGTAGACCCCCGAGGCCACTTCCCGGCCGGCGCCGTTCGCCGTGTCCCAGCGCAGCGTGCCCGGAGGATCGCCGGCGCTGGCGTCGGCAGGGTGGTGGAACTCCCGCACCAGATCCCCGGCCAGGGTGAAGATGAGGAGCGTGCCCCGCGGGGGCATGCGGATGAAACGCACCGTGCAGGTCGACTGCGGGTCCAGCTGATCGCAATCCACCTGGCGGTACGGATTGGGCACCGCTTGCACCGGCTGGAATTCCGCTGGCGGCGGGCGCAGGAAGTCCACCCGCAGCTGGCAGGGGCAGCCCTCGTCGGGCAGGGGGCTGTCGAAGGGGATGGCCCCGAGCGAACCGCCACGCACGGTGTCGAAGCCTTGGTCGTAGGTGGTCACGGCATAGTGGTAGACATTGCCGTCGATGACGAAATGGTCCAGGAAGGTGAAGCGGCGCGCCAGCGGCTCGACGTCGGGCCAGGAATTGTCGGGGCGCTGCCTGTCCCTGAGCTTGCTGTAGGTGCCGACGACGCGGGGCTCCACGTTCGGGTCCGATGCCCAGCGCCAAATGTGGAAGCCCTCGAAGTCCTCGACGTCGAAGACGGCGCTCCAACCCCGGCGCACCCGTGCCCCGCTCTTGAAGGTGATCCGCACCCCAGGGACGACGATGGTGTCCGGGGGCGAGCTCGGCGTGCGGTAGAAGACGAAGGGCAGCTTGAGGTCGGCGTTCGAGGCATCGAGTGTGAATTCGGCGCGCCAGTCGGAGGGGAAGGGGAGGAACTTGCTGGACCATGCCACCCGGATCACATCGCTGCCCACGGTGCCCGAATCTGCATTCGCGCCGATCTGCAAGATCGCGATCTCGATGCGCTGATCGAAGAAGCCGAGAAAGGTGCCGGTCACCTCGATCTGATCCGTCGGGATCAGCCCCCCTTCCGGAACTCCCCAAGGGCAGCCGCTCCCCCCGACCGCGGTGTCACAGGCTGCCGCCTGCAACGGCGTGCGCAGGCTCGTGGTTTCCCGCGGTGGGGCATCGAAGGAGAGCTCGAGCCCCTCGGTCACCACCCGGGTGGCGAGCTGCGATGCCACGGGGGAGCACATGGTCAGCCGGTGCGGGAACTGCGGGTCACGGCAATAGGTGCTCTGCGCCACGACGCCGCAGGGCAACAGCATCAGCAAGCAGAGACCGGATAGGCACCGGATCCGGGCGAGGAAGGGCATGGACACCTCACACAGGCGGGAGGCGGCGACGTCGCCGCCTCCCGCTCGGGACGTTGGCGGACAGGGCCCAAGACCCTGACCCCCTCCGGCTCAGGGCAGACTCGTGCCGAGTCGGAAGTGCCGGACCAGGACGAAATGGACCAGTCGTTCGTGGGACGACAGCTCGAGCAACGGCGGATCGAAGCCACAGTAGGCGCGGCTGAAGTGCGTCTCCACCAGCGACCCCCGCGCCAGGATGAAAGCCGGTTGGTTGTCCGAAGTGTCGGGATAAAAGACCGTGCCACCCTCACGCAGCTGGGCCACGTAGCAGTAGAGGGGTAGCGAGATCCCGGGCAAGGGGTTGACCGGCGGACTCTCGTTCCGCATCGCGTTCGGCATGTTGTAGATCTCGATGTTCGTCCGTCCTGCGGTTCCCCCCTGGCCCCAGGCGGAGGAGAGCGCCAGCGTCGGCGCTCCCCAGGCCCCGAGCTGGTCCACGAGCCGGAAGGTGTGCCGGTGCGGCACCGGGTTGGGATTCTCGTCGGTTTGCACCTGGATGGTGGCGCCCGCCCGCAGCGCCGCGAAATCATCGGGAGACAGGGTCAGTGAGTGCCGGTCGTTGAGGTTCGGCGCGCTTTCGGAGGTCTGGTAGGTCGTGCTGACCGAGGGAATGCGCTCCACGTCCGCTCTCTCGATGGTCACGCTATGGGAGTGCCCGGCCTGCACGTCCGAGGTGGTCGTTTGCGCGGCGACGCCGGCGACGTCACACACCTGCAAGCCATAGCACCAGAACGGCCGCGTATTGCGCTTGTTCTCGGTGGACGAGCCCACGTCGAACATCTCGATCCCCATCTTGTAGAGCAGGCTGTTGACGCCGACCGAGTCGATCCCCGGCGGGTGCGGCTCGCGCGGATCGTCCCAGTCGGTCACGTTGACGGGATCGGTCTCGTGGCCGACCTCGCGTTCGTCGGGCCACAGCTGCCGCGCCGGGCGGAAGCCGTTGATCCACAGTGCGCCGCTGTTGGCCAGGTAGATGTTCATGAAGTTGAAGGCCTTGGAGGAGGCCTGGTTGCGCGACGGGATGGGATCGAAGAACTGCGCCGCCCGCCGCAGCCCCGAGCTGCCGTCCCGGCCGCTGATCGTGCTCCAGACGATGGCCTTGTAGTCGAACACCTTCTGGATGGGTGGCGGCTCCTTGCGATTCTCAAGGACGTCGTAAACGTCCAACTGGTTATCGAAGATGATGTTGTTCGCCCCGGCGACCTGACTCAGGACCTGCAGCCAGCGGGCGTCCTCCCCGGCTTCTCTCGGGGTATCGGTCTGGTAGTCCGTATCGTCCACCCAGAGCAGGTCGCGGGCGCGCGTCACCGCGTGCACCGTGATCTCATAGATCGCCCGGGTAATGGATTCGGCGTTGTCGCGCACCTCCACGAAGAACCGGTGCGAGCCGGTGCTGAAGGCTCGCGTCGGCGCGCGGGTGTTGCTCAGGGCCCAGCTGGACCATTCCTGGTCGTTGTCGGGGTCGCGGATGTCCCAGCCGTAGCGGTAGGCGACGATCTCGCCGCCGTACTTCGAGGCGTCGGCGCTCCAGCGGAAGTTGATCGGCTGTCCCGCGGCGATGTCGATGGGGACGGGCCGGGAGCCGCCCACGAAGGTCGAGGTGCCCAGGAAGACCTCGCGCACCGTGAGCACGGGACCGACGGCGCCGCTCACCGTGACCAGAGCCACGTTGTTCTTGTTCTTCGTCTGGTAGTCGAACACCGGGGTGATCGCCCCGCCCTCGTCCATGGCCTGCACCGCGAAGATGTAGTAGCCCTGGGTGGTTCCTTGCGCCTCCAACAGTCCGGAAACCACGGTCCGCTTCCCCGACCGGTCGTCAGCATCCCAGCGCTTCCACTCGCTCCAGGAATAGCGCGCCGGCAGGTCGTAGAGGGAATCCGGGAAGCTCGTGTAGGTGTCCCCGGGACGGTTGATGTCGATGGTCGAGGAGATGAGGACGTACCGCGACGCCACCGGTTCGATGGAGGAGGCCTCGTCCACTGGATCCTCACCGTCCCAGTTGAAGACGACCACCGGCGGTGCGGTGAACACACCACCCGCGGCGACGGGGGGCTTGATGAACACCGTGGGAGCGATGTTGGTCGAATTGAAGGAGCGGTAGTCCGGCGTCGGGTCGACCGCGCCCTCGTTGTCGACGGCGCGGACGAAGAAGGTGTGCCAGCGCTCGAACGGCGTGTCGCGAACGTCGCCTACGTTCTCCCCCGGCCCGGGCTGCGGGTCCCGCAGCAGCGAATCGGCCAAGCTGACGAAAAGGGAGTCCGTGGCCGTGGTGCCCACCCAGCGCGGGTCATCCGGGCTCGGCACGGTGATCACCACGCGGGTGGGATCGTTGTCCCCCGGGTCGCCCTCCATGTGGGTGCGGATGGGCGGGTGGTCCACCAGGATGAAGTCGTAGTGGCTCACCGTCCCGTCTCGATCAGTCCCCGACCAGTAGAGCTGCACCCGGTAGAGGGCGGCAGCGGTGGAATCCGGTGGGCCGCTGGAGAGCTTTGTCTCCGGCGGCTGGTTGGGGCGGACCTTCTCCACCCCGAGCTCGTTGTCGCCGCACCCTGCCGCCAGGACGAGGGCGAGGAGCCAGACAGCGCGCCTCATGGCATCCACCTCTTCCGCAGCGCGAAGGGGCTGGGACTCGGACCGGAGTTCCCGGCGCTCGCGCCTGCTTTCTGGGTCAGGCGGCGAACCTCTTGGTACTGCCGCCAGATCACTTGCCGGCTTACCACCTGCGTGGTCCGGCCGAGCCGGTAGATGGGGATGGGGAACTGGGCAGGTCCCTGGCCGAGATCGCTGGGCTGATCGCAGGTCTGGCCGATGAAATCCGTGTCCCGCCCCTGGAGGGTGAAGACGTAGGTCCCGAAGTGATCATCGTTGAGCACCGCTCGCGCGCGCTGCACCGTGCAGGGCGTGGTGACGCACACCGTATCCAGCACCATCCGGACGCGCAGGACGTCGTCGTAGACCTGCTGGCCCGGCGGGTCGCTCTCGGAGCGGACGTCTTGGTGCCAGTTCCCCTCGTCGCGCAGCCCCACGTCGGCGCAGTTCGGCGTGGAGCAGTCGAAGGTGTAGATCCAGGAGAGGATTCCCGTGCTCGAAGTGTTGTAGTAGACCGTTCCCCCCGGTGGGTTGAGATCGCGGGGATGGTCGTGTCCCCAGGCCCGGAAGGGGAAGGTGAAATCGTTGTAGCCGAGCCCGAGGGGCGTGGTCGTCGGATCGGCGATGTGGGTTCCCACCACCGCCAGCGTGTCCGGGCCGAACACCGGCGGGTTCGTGCTCCAAGGGCAAAGAACGGGCGCGAAGATGTCCGGGCACTTGGGGATGAAGACCAAGACCTTGGGGATCTCGAGGCTGTCCAGCTGCGGCGTGCCGCTGACGTAGAAGGGAATCGCCGCCGGGGTGCCATCCACCTTGTCGTTCTCGTCCACCGCTCCGGCCTCGAACTTGTAGTCCAGAGGACAGGTCCTCCAGGTGGCGTCGGCGCCACGGTAGGTGCCGCCGCCCGCCGCGGGCGGAACGATCAGGTCCGACGCCGGCTTCTCGGGGTCGGAAAAATTCATGTTGTTGCTGGAGTAGTCCACCGCACCGTACTCGAAGCGGAAGCGGTAGCGCGCTTCGGCGCGCCCGCTCTCCGGGTCGATGGGTGGATCGCGGTCGTCGTCCTCGCCCTGGGCGAAAAACCGAACCCGGCTCAGGTTCGGCAAGGTATCGCCGGGACAGAAGACGCGCCATTCGTCGCGGGGGAAGCTGTCCACCAGACCGATCCCGGTGATGAAGCCCACCGGCACCTGCCGCGACGGCGAGCAGTTGGCGGGCGGATGGGGACAGTCGCACTCGGGGAGCGAGAACAACCGAGTGTCCGGGTCGTAGTTCACCGTCACCAGACGGTGACCTTTGTCCAGCAGAGATTGCTGCTTCGCCTGATCGCGCACCCGGACGTGCCAGCTGAAGTCCCCCGCCGGCACCGGCTTCTCCCGGCTGCTCTCGGTGTAGACCGTCACCGTGTCGTGTGCCGCCGCGAGATGCCAGCGCAAGCGCTGCTCCGGATCGTAGCCGGTGGTGTCGCCCTGGATCCCGCTCACTTGGAGGAAGAAGGTGTCCAACTTGGTGTAGTACGGCTCCCAGAGGTCGAGATTCGGTTGCCAGGTGTAGCCGGTGATCGCCCCGTTGTTGGAGCGGCCGACGAAGCGCGTTTGGAAGCTGGTGAACATCGGCACCGTGCAAGGCAGGGCGGCGGCACAGGGGAGTACGCGTGGATCGGTGGTGTTGGCGGTGACCCCGAGGAAGTCCACCAAGGGCAGCCCGTTGTCGACGACGCGGAAAAAGGAGCGCGCCGGCGACGGATCCAGCTCGCCGTAGTCGTCGATGGCGACGATGTTGAACACCTGCCTGCCGGCCTTCGAGTTGAAGAGGAAGATCGAGTCGTTGCGCGTGGTGTAGACACCGCGCTCGCGGTCCACCGCCAGGCTCGGGTCCCAGTTCAGCTCCTCGTCGCGGTTCAAGGTGTCGGTGATCGCGAAGAGGAAGCGCACCACCTGGCCGTCCGGATCCTCGCCACGCCAGTAGACATGATAGCGATAGAAAGCGTTGGCGAAATCCTCGGCGACGATGGTGAGGGTGGTTTCCGGAGCGCGGTTGCGGCGAAAGAGCGGGGGGACCTCTTCCCGACAGCCCACGGCCGCCCACCAGGCCAGAAGCAGGAGGACGCCCCCTGCCAGCGCGCGCCGTGTTTCCATCCAGACCCTCTAGTTCCCTGTGAACACGTAAGTTATAAAAAGCACTGAAATATAGAGTCGGCTCCTTGGGGTGTCAACCCCGTTTCGGCACCAGGAGCGGTCGAGGGGGGCGCTCGCCGAGGGCGTGAAGCGGCGCCGTGCGGCGACCCATGCCGCCGCCGCCGCGGGTGGCACCGTGACCGTGCCGTTACCGGCGGCGGCCATTTTTCGCCGCGCGCGGAGCAAAAAAAAAGCGGGGCGTGCAGCGCACGCCCCGCTTC
Source organism: Candidatus Krumholzibacteriia bacterium (assembly GCA_035649275.1). Classification (NCBI taxonomy): domain Bacteria; phylum Candidatus Krumholzibacteriota; class Candidatus Krumholzibacteriia; species Candidatus Krumholzibacteriia bacterium. The sequence continues at coordinate 687 of DASRJW010000049.1, read as the reverse complement.
CGGCCCAGGGGGACCTTACTTCATGACCACCATCTTCTTGGTCAGAAGCTTGTCTACCGCGTTGAGGCGGTAGAAGTACACGCCGCTGGCGACCTTGTTGTTCTGGTCGTCGAGACCGTTCCACACCATCGTGTGGTTCCGGCCGGCGGACATGTCCTTGTCGACCAGCGTCCGGACCAGCCGCCCGGCGACGTCGTAGATGCGCAAGCTGACGCGTCCACTCTGGGACAGGTCGAAGCGGATCTCGGTCATCGGGTTGAACGGGTTCGGAACGTTCTGATGCAACACCGGCTGACGCGGCAGCGCGTCGACATCCGGATCGTCACCAGTCCCGGTGGCCGGGTTCGGCGAGTGCAGGCAGGGCGCCGGGAGCGCCGCACCGAGGATCTGCTCCAGGAGCGTGAGCTCCGGCGGCGTCGCGGCGGGCGTGCCAGCGTTGTCGCGGATGTCGAACCACGGATGGGTCTGCTGGATCGTGTTGTACGCACCAGCGTCGTTCCGGTTCATGACGATGGCGCCGGCACCGAGAGCCGCGTTCACCGGGTTGCGGTACCTGTGGGTACGCACCGCGGTGCCTGCAGCGTCGATGGCGTCGTAGTTACGCACGACCGGGCAGCCACCGTTGAGCGAGTACAGGGTGGCGCTGAAGTCCACCAGCGCACTGCCTGCACCCGTGTCGAAGGTGAA